>NZ_JABUMQ010000300.1:0-14162 GCF_013336645.1 Myxococcus sp. CA039A
GCCCAGACCCGGAACACACCGGACACGGAACGACATCAAGCTAGGCATGCCCGAGCACCTCGGCCCCGTACGGCGGGCGACCACCCGTGCCACCGCCGCGCCGCCTTTTGATCGGAATGCCGCCCGGCCGAAACACCGCGCCCCGTCGAGGAGGCGAAGGAGCCAGAACCTCAGCGGCAATCTTGGGTGTGGGGCATCGCATCCCGCGGCGCCACGCATGAGGGAATCAACATGACCAAGATGAACATCGACCTGACGCAAGACTTTGACTGGAAGGCCGAGGTGCTTGAAGACCACGCCGCCAGGGCCACGAGCGACAAGGAACACGACGAGCGAACGTGGGCCCTGGCGAACCACCTGATCGAAACCAACGGCACCTACCCGAGCTGGGCGTTCGAGGAGGCGGAGCTCCGCATCAGGATTCAGCGGACGCTCTTGCGCGGCCTGGAACAGCGGCATCCGCCCCGGTCCTGAGGCCGTTCGAGCGCGAGAACAGCGGCGCCCCCTGGTGCAGGGGGCCCGCCTCGCCCCTCATCCGGAGGAACAGACTCACCCGCCGCACCCAGCGCGTCGCTGCTTCCCGGAAGCTCCAGCGCTCCCTCAACCCCCTGAAACTCCTGACACTTCCGTGCCCCATCCGCGCCAGCGCGCGGTGCGGAGCGCATTGACACCCTGCGTTGCCACATGCTACCTACCGGTCGGTAGGTCGTAGTTTGAAAAACTTACAGTCCATCGAGACGAGGGACATGTGACGACGAGCGGACGGAAGCCGGATGAGGGCGAGCGCTACAAGGCCATCCTGGAGACGGCGGCGCGGCTCATCTGTGATCGCGGTTACGAAGGCACCTCGATGCAGGAGATCGCCGCCGCGTGCCGGATGACGAAGGCGGGGCTCTACCACCACATCCAGAACAAGGAGCAGCTGCTCTTCGCCATCATGAACTACGGGATGGACCTGTTCGAGGAGCAGGTCCTCTCGCGTGTTCAGGACATCGTCGACCCGGTGGATCGGCTGCGCGCGTGCATGCGCCACAACATCCTGCTGGTGACGCGCGGGTGGAGCAAGGAGGTCATCATCATCCTCCACGAGCACGCCACGCTCACCGGTGAGGCGCGCGCGTTCATCGACAACCGCAAGAAGCGCTACGTCGACTTCCTGGAGGAAGCCTTCTCGCAGGCCGCGCAGCAGGGGCGCATCCGTCCCGTCGACCCGACCATCGGAGCGTTCTCGTTCCTGGGCATGGTGCTGTGGGTCTACAAGTGGTTCAAGCCCGACGGGCGGCTGACGGACGAGCAGATCGCCGACGGCATGGTGGACCTCCTCTTCCCGCCCATCGTCGCCGCCGCGGTCGACGGCCAGCCCGGGGTCTCCTCGCTGCGCGTGGTGCCTCGCGCCGCCTCGGGCTCCGGCTCCGGAACGGAGGAGCCGTGAAGACCGCTCGCTGGTGTTCGCTGGAAGAAGCCGTCGCGTCGATTCCCGACGGCGCATCACTGGCCACGGGTGGCTTCATGCTCGGCCGCGCGCCCATGGCGCTGGTGATGGAGCTCATCGCCCAGGAGCGTCGCGGGCTGAGCCTCATCTCGCTGCCCAACCCGCTGCCCGCCGAGTTCCTCGTCGCGGGCGGCTGTCTGGCCCACCTGGACATCGCGTTCGGTGCGCTGAGCCTCGAGGGCCGCGTGCGGCCCATGCCCTGTATCAAGCGGGCGATTGAACAGAACACCCTCTCCTGGCGCGAGCACGACGGCTATCGAGTCGTCCAGCGGCTGCGCGCGGCCTCCATGGGGCTGCCCTTCATCCCCGCGCCGGACTCGGATGTCTCTGGCCTCGCGCTGGCGGAGCCGCCGCGCACGGTGGTGGACCCGTTCACCGGCCAGAGTGTCCCGGTGGAGCCGGCGTACTTCCCGGACGTCGCCCTCATCCACGCGCGAGCCGCCGACGAGCGCGGCAACCTCTTCATCGAGGACCCCACCACGGACCTGCTCGTCGCGGGCGCCGCGCGCCGGGTGATTGCCACGGTGGAGGAGCGCGTGAAGCGCCTGCCTCGCGCCACCATCCCCGGCTTCCAGGTGGACCGCATCGTCCTCGCGCAAGGAGGCGCGCTGCCCACCGGCTGCGCCGGACTGTACCCGCACGATGACGACATGCTGGCGCGCTACCTGTCGCTGGCGGAGACGGGCCGTGAGGCGGAGTTCCTCGCCTCGGTGAAGACGCGGAGGGCGGCATGAGCGCCACGGTCGACCCCACGCCGGCGGAGACGGTGGTCTCCCTGCTCGCGCTGCAAATCGAGAACGGCGCCGTGGTGGCCACCGGTGTCGCCTCGCCACTGGCCATCCTCGCCATCGCGGTGGCTCGCGCCACGCATGCGCCGGACCTGACGTATCTGGCCTGCGTCGGCTCGTTGGACCCGGACATCTCCACGCTGCTGCCCTCCTCCGAGGACCTGGGCTATCTGGAGGGACGCTCGGCGGAGATCACCATCCCCGACCTGTTCGACCACGCGCGGCGCGGGCGGGTGGATACCGTCTTCTTCGGCGCGGCCGAGGTGGATGCCATTGGCCGCACCAACATGACGGCCAGCGGGAGCCTGGAGCGCCCCCGAACGAAGTTCCCCGGTGTGGCGGGCGCGGCGACGCTGCGGCAGTGGGTGCATCGGCCCGTGTTGCTGGTGCCCCGGCAGTCGCGCCGAAACCTGGTGCCGGAAGTCCAGGTGGCGACGACGCAGGACCCGCGCCGCACCGTGCGCCTCATCTCGGACCTGGGTGTCTTCGAGCTGGGCGCTTCGGGCGCGAGACTGACGGCGCGTCACCCATGGGCGACGGCGGAGGACATCGCCGAGCGCACGGGCTTCGAGTTCACGGTGGAGGAGGCCCTCCCCGTCACCTCGCTGCCGGATGCGCGGACCATCGCCGCCATCCGCGCGCTGGACCCTCGCGGCTTCCGCGAGCAGCTGGTCGGTCGCTGACCCTCGACATCACTCGTTTCTGGAAATGCTCTCGGAGGTATGGAGATGAAGGCCGTCGTTCTGCGCAGTTTCGGTGAAGCGGGCAATCTCAAGATGGAGAACGTCCCGGTGCCCACCCCGGGCCGGGGCGAGGTGCTGCTGAAGGTGCACGCCTGTGGCGTCTGCTACCACGACGTCATCAACCGCCGAGGCAACCTGCCCCGCACCAGCGTCCCCGCGATTCTCGGCCACGAGGCCGCGGGCGAGGTCGTCGCGGTGGGCCCCGACACGCCGGGGTGGAAGACGGGCGACCGCGCGGCGACGCTCCAGCGGCTGTCGTGTGGCGAGTGCGCGCTGTGCCGCAGCGGGCGCAACAGCCTGTGCAAGACGGACAACCGCTTCTTCGGTGAGGAGCTGCCCGGCGGCTACTCGCAGTTCATGGTCGCCCCCGTCGCGGGCCTGGGCCGGGTCCCCTCGTCGCTGCCCTGGACGGAAGCGGCCACGGTCTGCTGCACCACGGGCACGGCCGTCCATACGCTGCGCACGCGAGGCAAGGTGCGCGCGGGCGAGACGGTGCTCATCACCGGCGCCAGCGGGGGCGTGGGCATGTCCGCCGTGCAGCTCGCGAAGCTGGACGGTGCGCGTGTCATCGCCGTCACTTCCGGCGAGGCGAAGGTGCAGCCGCTGCGCGAGGCGGGCGCGGACGAGGTCATCCTCTCGCGCGGGCTGGACTTCGCGTCGGAGGTGAGAAAGCGCACGAAGGGCGCGGGCGTGGACCTGGCGGTGGAGATCGTCGGCAGCGCCACGTTCGACCAGACGATGAAGGCGATGGCGCCGGGTGGCCGGGTCGTCGTCGTGGGCAACCTGGAGTCGGGCATGGTCCAGCTCAACCCGGGGCTCGTCATCGTGAAGGAGCTGGAGATCATCGGCGCCTACGCCACGAACCAGGCGGAGCTGGACGAGGCGCTGCGACTGACGGCCACCGGAGGCGTGCGGCAGTTCGTCACGGACACGGTGCCGCTCGCGGAGGCGGCGCGGGCGCACTTCCGGCTGGAGAACCGCGAGGTCGCGGGCCGGCTGGTGTTGGTGCCGCCCGAGGCTTGAGCGGACGAGTCAGCGAACCGAGGTTTGAGGCACGAATTGGAAGCGAGGAGTCCCATGAAGAAACGGGTTGGAATCGAAGCGCTGGCGGTGGCTGTGCCGTCCCGATACGTGGACATCGAGGACCTGGCGCGCGCGCGTGGGGTGGACCCGGCGAAGTTCACCGCGGGCCTGGGCGCCAAGGAGATGGCGGTCACGGACCCGGGCGAGGACACGGTGTCCCTGGCCGCCACGGCGGCGGCGCGGCTCATCCAGCAGCAGGGCGTGGACCCGTCCCGCATCGGCATGCTGGTGGTGGGCACGGAGACGGGCATCGACCACTCGAAGCCGGTGGCGTCTCACGTCCAGGGCCTGCTGAAGCTGCCGCGCACCATGCGCACCTATGACACGCAGCACGCGTGTTACGGCGGGACCGCGGGCCTCATGGCCGCGACGGAGTGGATTGCCTCCGGCGCGGGCGCGGGCAAGGTGGCCATCGTCGTGTGTTCGGACATCGCGCGCTACGGCCTGAACACGGCGGGAGAGCCGACCCAGGGCGGCGGCGCGGTGGCGCTGCTCGTCTCGGAGCAGCCGGACCTGCTCGCGCTGGACGTAGGCCTCAACGGCACGTGCACCATGGACGTGTACGACTTCTGGCGGCCCATCGGCCGACGGGAGGCGCTGGTGGACGGGCACTACTCCATCAACTGCTACCTGGAGGCGCTGTCGGGCGCCTATCGCGGCTGGCGCGAGAAGGCGCTGGAGCACGGGCTGGTGCGCTGGTCGGGCACGCTTCCCGGCGAGCAGCTCGCGCGCATCGCCTACCACGTCCCCTTCTGCAAGATGGCGCGCAAGGCGCACACCCAGCTTCGCCTCTGTGACCTGGAGGACGCGGTGGGTCCGGGGCCCGGCACGCCGGAGGCTCGCGAGGAGGTGGCGAAGTCGGTGGCCAGCTACGACGCACAGGTGGCCTCGTCGCTCGGGCTCAACTCGCGCATCGGCAACGTGTACACGGCGTCGCTGTACCTGGCGCTGGCGGGCCTGCTTCATCGCGAGGGCGCGCAGCTCGCGTCGCAGCGAATCGGCCTGCTGTCCTACGGCAGTGGCTGCATGGCTGAGTTCTTCTCCGGCGTCATCGGGGAGAAGGCGGCGGAGCGGATGGCGCGCGCGGACCTGGACGGCGTGCTGGCCCGGCGCGAGCGCGTCTCCATCGAGGAGTACGAGCGGCTGATGAAGCTGCCCTCTGACGCTCCCGAGGCCAAGGCCCCGGCGCACGGTGCGTTCCGCCTCGCGGCGATTCGCGACCACAAGCGCCTGTATGTCGAGGGCGGCGCGGCCTGACCGTCGGCCCCTGAAGGCCGCCCCGAGGACACCTTGGGGCGGCCCGTCGATGCCTCGCTCGACGCAGGCATCACCCTGTTCGACACCTCCGACTCGTATGGCGCCTCGGAGGAACTGCTCGGAGAAGCCCTGGGCACCCGCCGCCGGGACATCATCCTGGCCACCAAGTTCGGCAGCGACCTGAATGGTGCGAACTGGGGCGCGCGCGGCTCGCGCCGCTACATCCGTCGCGCCATCGAGCGCTCCCTGCGAAGCCTACGCACGGACTGGATTGACCTCTACCAACTGCACTGGGCCGAGCCCGAGACGCCCCTCGAGGAGACGCTGAGCGCGGTCGCAGCAGCGTGAGGTAGGCCCGGCCCCCCGGGCGGTGCGGGTCATTCTTGCTTGGCGGAATGTCAGTATTTTCTGGTATTGCGTGACTGAGCCCGAACTGTTGCGGGCCGCTCGCTGGGGGGACACTCCATGTTGCTTCGCTGGGCGGCGCCGCTGTTCTTGCTCGCGGCCATCACCGGTTGCACGACGAGTCGAGTCGTGCGGCTGGATACCGGACACGACTCCTTCGTCGTCACTCCTCGCGAGGAACCAAGCGCGGAAGTGGGGGCGGCCGAACTCGAAGACGACGAATTCGAGGAGGCCATCGCGGAACTGGCTCGGGACGTGCGCCCGTTCCCCAGCCCCCTACAAGAAGCCCGAGACTTCTTCGGCGTGCCGTCGCGCAGCGGGGTTTACCGATACGAGAGCCGCCCCCCGCGCCTCACCCCCCAGCGTCGAGAGGACGCGGACGGCCCCCACCTGCTGGAGTCCTACGCGGATGACGAGCTGACGCGCAGCTACGGCCAGTGGTGCAAGCGGAAGGACCAACCTGGGGACTGCTTGCGGCTGCTGGAGGAGGGCCCCCTGCTCGCCAGCGACGGCAAGTACACGTTGGCCTTGGCCATCGCGATGGATTCAGTGTGGGAAGAGACGGCGGAGGCCCTTGAGGACATAGCGGACCCCGGCGCGGTCATGGCCACAATCACGGCCGCTGCGACGATGTACCTGCTGCTCTGGGCGCTCCCCGAGCC
The DNA here is from genome assembly GCF_013336645.1 of Myxococcus sp. CA039A. Lineage (NCBI taxonomy): Bacteria > Pseudomonadati > Myxococcota > Myxococcia > Myxococcales > Myxococcaceae > Myxococcus > Myxococcus sp. CA039A. The sequence continues at coordinate 6,431 of NZ_JABUMQ010000300.1, forward strand.
AGTGAGCAAGGGAGCGGCCGCCACCCTGACCGCCATCGCCATTGCATACCTGGGTGTGGACACGGTGTGGCGCCTGCTCGACGGGTGGTTGACCCTGGTCCGCGAAGTGGACCGGGCCACGACTTTCGCGAAGCTCAGTGCGTCGGGTGAGGCATACGGCGAAGTCCTCGGAGAGAATGCGGCGCGCGTCTTCGTGATGCTCGCCACGGCCGCTATCGGCAGCACCGCCGGGTTGGCCGCGAAGGCCGCGACACTGCCGGGTTCCGCGCAGGCTGCGGTTGCCGTGGAGTCTCAGGCAGGCTTCCAGTACGCCGCGGTGGGGAGTGTGCAGTCGGTCGCGGTGGCGGCTGAAGGCTTCACCATCGCGCTCGCCCCCAACGCCCTGGCCATGGCGAGTCAGGGGATGCGCAACAAAGGAAAGCGCCACCACATCGCCACGAACAAAAACGACGTCTCCCCGGCGCGCGGCGGGCCTTGGACACCGAGGTTTGAGGAACTGTTCAAGAGGGCTGGGATGGAGCTGAAGGACACCGAGAACATCGTTGAAATCGTCGGACACAAGGGGCCGCATCCGGAGCGATATCACGTGATAATCCGTGATCGGCTCAGGGATGCGCTAGGCGGGTGCCGAAAGGTTGCGGATTGCCGAAAGGCCTTGACACTTGAACTCCAGAAGCTGGCCAAAGAGGTACAAACGAAGGGAACGGAACTCCACAGGCTTGTGACTCTGGGGAAGTGATGTATTGAGGAACCTCACCATGCAACATCGCGTTCGCTACTTCCGACTCAGTGAGAGTGTTCAAGCCGGGAATTGGTACCTGGGAGACCCCTTCGACGGGCAGGGCCAGGAGTTGGAAGACATTTGGGAGTTCACTGAGGGACGGCCCGTTCAGACGGAGGGCCGCCTGACGCTCCCCATTATCGAGCCTGGAAGACGGCTGGACTTCAACACGGCAGGCGCCGGCGTGACGCCCATTGTTCACGTCGGGGTGGCTTCAATGTTCGCGGAACTGGCCCCCGATGATGTGCAACTAATCCCAGTCGACATCAAAGGCTACCCAGAGCAGTACGTCATGCTCGTGGCCACGAAGCTCGTTCGCTGCATTGACGACAAGGCATCAAAAGAAGTGCAGTATTGGATGCCCGAAGATGAGCGACCCGAGAAGGTTGGCCACTTCAGGGGCGTAATCGACATGCGGATTGACCATGCGAAGGTGGGAGCCGCCAAGGTGTTCCGCACCTGGGGATGGTCGGTCGCGCTCATCGTCTCGGAGGACATCAAAGTGGCCCTGGAGGGCGCGAAGGTCACGGGAGCAAAATTCGAGGAAGTCTAGAGCGCGCGTTGGAGTTGCTGCCGTGGGCCCGCTGGACTGGCATAGGCTGCGGGCCGATGAAACTCACCCGGCTCCGTGTCACCGGCTTCCGCTCGCTTCGAGCCCTCGATCTGCGTCCCCGGGCCTTGTGCGTGCTGGTGGACTCCGAGGAGACAGCCACCCGGGATTTCGCCGCGCTGCTCGCGCTGCTCCGGGCGCTTTCGGAAGGACGACTGCAAGCGTACCTGCGCGACTCCGGCGTGCTCGCGGGGCCCGAGGCGACGCAGCCTGTCAGGCTGGAGCTGAGCTTCTTTGACGACCACTATGGCGTGGAGCTCCAGCCCCAACCTGGTGGCGAGTGGCACGTGACGAGGGAGTCGGTGGACCTCAACGTGGGGCTGTCAGCCCTCCTCGTCGACCCTGCCCTCGATGCGCCCTGCGCGGAGGCCTCGCTGCCCGAGCTCGCGCCCCGGGAGCCCTCATGGTCGACTCCCAAAGGGGCCACTCAGGACGAAAAGGAAAGCTGGTACGTGGGCAACGTGCTGGAGAGCTGGCTGTGGTGGCTGCGATGCTTCCTGCGCGGCATCCAGCTCGACGACGCCGCGCCTCTCGAAGCGCTGACGCTTCGCTTCTTCGTGGAGCCCTCACGCGACCCGCCTCCGAACGGGGAGCAGGCCCAGGTCGCGCACTCCGCCTCGCGCCTGTCCCAGGTGGTGCTCTGCACTCCGTCGGAGTCGCTGGCGGAGACCTTCGACCTCCGCGACGTCATCCGCGTGGACACGCGAGAAGGCGTGGCCCACTTCACGCCCCTCGCTGTGCCCGAGGACACCTGAATCACGGCACGGAGAGGTCCTTCGCTCAGGGCGTGAAGCGCCAGACTCGCAACGAGGCGTCCCGTCCGCCGGTGGTGACCAGACTCCCATCGGGCCTCCAGGACACGGCCGAGACGTTGTTGTCATGGAAGCCGATGACAGTGGCTGGCAGCGTGGGCGCGCTCGCGTCCCACACGAAGACCTGACCGCCGAGCCCACCTCCCGCGACACGGCGGCCATCCGCGCTCCAGGCGAGCGCCTCCGGAGAGAATGCGAACGGCGTCTCCGCGAGCAGCTTCCCCGTCGCGACCTCGCGCACGGACAGGCCCGGCCTCCCACCGAAGGCGAGCTTCGTTCCATCCGGGCTCAGGGCGGCGGCCAGCGGCGCGATGTCCACGCCGGGCGCCACCGACGTGATGGCCTGGGTCCTCGGGTCCCAGAAATCCCAGCTCATGCCGGCGTAGGCGACCACGAGCGTGCCCTCCGGAGTCCATGCGAGCGCCAACACCTGCCGCGAGCCATCCGGGAAGCGGAACAGCTCCGCGCCATTGCTCACCTGGTGGATCCGGATGACACCGCGCTCGGAAGCGACCACGGTGCCCCCCAGGACGCTCGCCACCCGCGTCCCATCGGGGCTCGGCGCGACCATTTCCAACCCCAGGGATGACGTCGGCTCCCGTCGGATGGGGAGCTGCGCGAGCGTCCCGTCGTCCGCGCGCCAGACATTGATGACGCCATCGTCTCCGCCCGTGAACAGCCGCGTCCCGTCGGTGTTCCACGCCAGCGCTCGCACTCCCAGCCCACCATGGCCGGACAAGGTCCGCAGCGGGTCGCCCACGCGGTCCCAGAGGCGCACCTCTCCCTCGTCGCCACTGGAAGCCAGCACCTCGCCGGTCGGGCTCCAGGCCGCCGCCTCGACGGTGTAGTGGTGCGACAGGACCTCGCGCCGGGACCAGGTCCCCGCGCCGGAGTCCACGGTGAAGACATCGAGGACCGGCGGCAGGTCATCCACCACGAGGAACTGGGGCTTCGTCGGATGGAAGCGAAACGCGTCGTAGCCCATCAACGTCCCTGGCAGAGGCGGCTGGCTGGCCTCCACCACGACCTCGCCCGTCCCTGCGTCGAGGACGAACAACGCGCGCGCGGCCCCCGCGACACCGAGCCATCGTCCATCCGCGCTCCAATCCACCTCGGACGCCAGGTCCCACGCCCGCTCATACGTGGCCTCCACGCGATAGCCGTCGGTGGCGTACACCTTCACCTCGCCCTGCAAGCCCACCAGGAAGCGCGTGCCGTCCGGGCTCCATGCGAAGCCCGCCACACCCGTCAGCAGCTCCTCGGGGCCCTGGGTGCCCACGACGTGGAACTCGACCCACCGCGAGAAGCCTCCGCCCTGCCCCGCCAGCATCGCGAGGCGCGAACCGTCGGGGCTCCATGACAGTCGACGCACCTTGTCCACGGCCACCAGCACCTCGCCCGCGCGCTCTCCGGTGGCGGGGTTCCAGAAGTGGACCTCCTTGCTGGCGTCCGTCGCGCTGGCCAGCCGCGTGCCATCCGGGCTCCACGCCAGTGTCCGCACGCTGCCGGCCTGCACGGGCCACTGATTCAACATCCGGCCCGCCGCCACATCCAGGACCGACACGCGGCCCGTCGACATGCCGACGGCCACGACCGCGCCACCACCGGGCTTCCAGGCCACCGTGGTGAAGCGAGCGGGAGGCACCGGCGCCATCAGCCGCGTCACGCGCCCGCTCGTCGCATCCCAGATGCGCAGCACGCCATCCGCCGAGACGCTCCCATCCACCGCGGCGAGCAACGTGCCATCCGGGCTCCACTCCGGTGACGTCGGCAGGCGCGCGCCCGTGTGCTGCCAGGAGAGCGCCGTGTCGAGGACCGGCGCGAAGCGCACCGTGAAGACCTTGTCGGCATCGAACAGCAGCTCACAGCGCCCGAGCGTGCCCTCACACGCGGAGGTCCCCACCAACTGCCAGCCCGACGCGGGCACCACGTCCAGGGTGACTCGAGTGCCTGCGGGGTGCCGCACACCGCAGGTGCCGGGGCAGTCGATGCCCGAGGGAGTGCTCGTCACCCGTCCCTGCCCCACGACCTCCACCTGGAGCCCCCATGCCCCATCGGGCTGCACGCCCCGGATGATGAAGGTGAGCTGAGGCGACCACGCCCCCTCGTTGCCAGCCGAGTCCACCGCGCGGCACCGCGCCTGGAAGGTGCCTTCTTGCGTGAAGGGGATGTCCACGCCGGACATCGTCCCGCTATCGACCTCCGGGGACTGGGGAAGCGTTCCGCCCGCGCCCCAATCGAAGACATAGGTCAGCGAGTCTCCGTCCGGGTCCGCGGCCGTGCAGCGGAAGCGCACGGGCACACCGGGCTCCACCAGTGCGTCCTCTATCTGGATGCGAGCCACTCCGGGGGCTCGTGACGAGGGCCCGGGTGGATCCTCCTTGGAGGAACACGCTCCGAGCACACAGGCCAGCGCCAGTCCGACAGACAGGGATGAGAGAGAGACGATGCGCAGGGACACAAGACGCGAAGTCATGGGCATTCTCCCGCGCGTCCCGGCCCCCCAGATGCGCGTGAGGCCCTTCCCTAGCCCTCCTCCCTGGCGGTGTCAAAGCCTGTCGGCGAGGCTCGCTGAGAAGCATTCCCCACGAAACCATCGCAAGCAGCGGCACGAGAAGATTCCCGCGCCCACCGCGTCGCGACTGTCATTGCGTCGCCTCCTCGTCCCACTCAGGCCACCCGAGAGCCTCCCGCCCCCTGGAAGTAGTCGGCGAGCTTGCCGCTGTTCGCGGCCGCGGTGGGACTGCTCGCCGCCACGCCGGGCTTGGCTCCCGTGACGACCTCCACGGCCTTCTTGAAGATGAGCGGGAGCGCGGCGCCGAGAACCAGGTACTGGCGCGCGGGAATACTGCCGTCCCCCGCGAACCACGCCCACACCGCCACGCCGGAGCCGACAATCATCAGGCCCGTGATGACCCAGTAGGGAATGGACCGCATGAGCGCCTTGTAGCGCCCCGTCCCTAGATGCTCTCGCAGCCCGTACCAGTGCAGCAGCTCCTGCAACGCGCTGCCCAGCATTCCTATGAGGATGATTTGAATCGCGCTCATGTCGGCCCTCCCGAGGTTCGGTTCCACGAGGCAGGAGTCCGCTCCGTCGCGATGTGACGCGGAGCGACCGGGCTCACGGCCACCCCTTCGTTCGTCCGCGCTGGCGGGCACATCCGATGGCACACCTGGCACACCTGTGCCAGATGCCGACGGCCCCGTGTGACTCAGTCCTTTCGGATGTTTGGCTTTGAGCGACCTGGGCGAAACGCACGGCATTCGCGTTGCACATGCGGTCCTGGGCACCAAGACGGTGCTTCTTGTGAAGAAAAGGACCCGCTGAACATGAAGAAGACCTCGCTTCGCGCGTTGTTCTCCGCGCTGCTGCCCGCGCTCCTGCTGGCCCCCGTGGCCCCGGCCGTCGCCGCCGAGCGCCTGACCTCCGCCTTCGCCTGCTTCCAGAGCACCGAGGACCGGCCCGAGGCCGACTTCGACGCGACGACGCACGGCGTGCGCAACCGCTCGGAGGGCATCAACTGGCAGTGGATCGACCTGCGCTGCCCCGTCGTGGTGGACACGGCGTTTCCGCTGAGCAGCATCTCCCAGGTCAACGTCCATGGATACGACGGCCACAGCGGTCACGACATCTATGCGATGGCCTGCGTCGCCTGGCGCTGGGCCACGGGCGGCCGGTGCGGCGGCGCGGTGCGCAGCGCGAACACGGGCACCTATGACGTGCCGATGTACCACACGGGTGTGGACTCGCTTTACTACTGGAGGACGGCGCATTGGGACTACCCCTATGTCCTCATCCAGCTCCCGGGCCGTGGCGACGCCGGGTTCAGCTCGGCGGTGGGCTACACCCTCTACAAGCCGTGATGTGAGGGACCGGCCATGAAGAATCGCACCGTCCCCTTCCTTTCCGGACGCGTGCTCCTCGCGCTGGCGGCATGTGCCGTCGGCGCGGCGGGAGCCACGCTCACCCTCCGCGCCCCTTCCGCGGTGAGCCTCTCCGACGCGGCACCGCCCGCGGTCCCCGAGGAAGCCACCGTGCGACCTTCTCCGCCGGCCCCGGTGGACCCCGCCGAGGAGCAGCGGCGGGTGCTCGCCGAATACGCGGGCGAGCTTCAGCGCCACGACCAGGAGCCCATTCAACCCGGCTGGGCCGTGCCCACCGAGACGGGACTCCGCGCCGACCTGGACACGTTGCGCACGCGTCGGCCGTTCTCCGTGCTGGGCGTCGATTGCAGGACGCGCACCTGTGTCATGACCCTGGAGTGGCCCGACTACGAGCGGGCCACGGAGACGGCGGACGCCTTGCTGCACCATCGCTACGTCGTGCCGTGCGCTCGCACCGTCTTGATGCCGGAGCCACCTCGGCGGAACCAGCCCTACCGCACGCAGGTCTTGCTCGACTGCATGCGCGGGTGAGGACGGCCAGGGAGTCCGGAGCGAGCTGCACGCACCGGACTCCCTACCGATGCGCGCCAGGTACGAACTCCACCAAGCGTGTCACGCCGTTCCGAGTCGCTCACGCCTTCGTCGGGTTTCGGGCCTGGTACTCCGAGTAGAGCGTCCGCTCCTCGCGAAACGCTTGCGCGATGCTCGGCCGCTCCCGGAGACGCGAGACGTAGGAGACCAACGCGGGCCACTTCTTCAGGTCCACGGGGGTCGCCACGCACCACCCCAGCACCGCGAACAGGTAGGCGTCGGCGACGCTGAATTCCTGCAACAAGAACTCGCGACCGCGCAGGTGCTTCTCCAGCAGGTCCAGCCGTGAGGTCGCCTTCCCCAGGGCATAGGCCTTCGCCCCCTCGGGAGCCGCGGGGTCCAGCAGCGGCGTGAAGACCGCCTTGTGCAACTCCGTGCCGATGAAACACAGCCATTGCTGGAGCCGCTCACGCTCCTTGCGCTCCGTCGGCGCGAGCCTCGCCTCCGGCCAACGCTCCGCCACGTGCTGGAGGATGGCCGCGTTCTCCGAGAGGATGTCTCCGTCATCCGTCCGGATGGTCGGCACGAAGCCCAGCGGGTTGATCTCCCGATAATCCTGGCCGTCCTGCGTGCGCTTCGTCTTCGGGTCCACCTCCACGAACGTGGCCTTCGCGCCAGTCTCGTAGAGTGCGATACGGGTCGCCAGCGAGCAGGCCAGCGGAGAGAAGTAGAGCTGCATGGTCATTCCTCCAGGACGTCGAACACGTTCCCCTCTGGGAACGCCGACGACTCTGGCCCCCGCCGACCTATGCGTCCAACGCATCCTTCGCATAGGCTCGATGCATGAGTGACATCGCCAGCCCCCCCAACACCCGCCTCGACATCAAGGACCTGCGCGTCGTCGTGGCCCTCGCCTCGGCGGGTACGACGGCGCAGGCCGCCTCCGTGCTCCACCTCACGCAGCCCGCGGTCAGCCGCGCCCTGCTGCTCGCGGAGGACAAGCTCGGCACCCGCCTCTTCGACCGCACCCACCGCGGCCTCGTCCCCACCGAAGCAGGGAGACAGCTCGTCGCCGGCGCCTCGCGACTGCTCGTCGAGCTGGGTGACCTGGAG
>NZ_JABUMQ010000301.1:0-14145 GCF_013336645.1 Myxococcus sp. CA039A
GGCTGGAGCTGCGGCAGGGGACGCCCCGGGGCGCGGTGGTGGAATTGCGCGTGCCGCTCGACGCGGGCCCCGAGGGGGCTCGGGTGGCGGCATGAGCGCGGAACCGGTGGAGTCGACGCTGCTTCGCGTGGCGCTCGCTGACGACGAGCCGCTGGCGCGCTCCCGGCTGCGCGCACTGCTGGCGGCGGAGCAGAACGTCGAAGTGGTGGCCGAGGCGACCAGCGGCGCGGAGGCGGTGCGCGCGGTGCTCCACACGTCGCCGGACGTGCTGCTGCTGGATGTCGAGATGCCCGCGGGTGACGGCTTCGAGGTCCTCCGCGCACTGCCTCCAGAGTCGCTCCCCGTGGTCGTCTTCGTCACCGCGTGGCAGCAGCACGCCGTGCGTGCGTTCGAGGCGCAGGCGTTGGACTTCCTGCTCAAGCCCTATGACAAGGAGCGCTTTCGGGCCGCGCTGGTCCGGGCACGCGAGCAGGTGCGCCTCGTGCGGCGCAGCGAGGCCGTGGCGCGCCAGGAGGCCCTGCTGTCGGGTCTCGCGATGGCGGAGGCCCCTCTGCGCAGGCTGCCCATCAAGATCGACGGGCGCATCCGCTTCGTCGACTGCTCCACCATCACCCACGTGGAGTCCGAGGCCAACTACGTCCGCGTCCACGTCGGGGGCGAGCAGCACGTCCTGCGAGAGACGCTGACGCATCTGGAGGAGCGGCTGGACCCACGTCGCTTCCTCCGCGTGCATCGCTCCGTGCTCGTCAACCTGGACCTGGTGCGGGAGATGGAGCCCCTGTCCCAGGGCGAATACCTGTTGGTGCTGGGCCCTGGCGGCACCGCGGTGCGCACCGGACGCAGCCATCGCGCTCGCGTGGAGTCCGCGCTCGGACTGGGTCCAGGTTCGGACGGAGCGCGCTGAGGCGCGTCCCCGAGGGGCTCCCGTCCGTCCCGCGTCCCTCTCGCTTCATCCCCGCTTCCCGGACAACGGCGGGCAACGCGCGTACCTCTTCGGCCATGGCGGGAACGACGTCACTTCCTCCCGCCACATCCCGAGAGGAATCCGTCATGTCATCGTCATTCCGTCGCATCCCCGTGCTGCTCGCGACGCTGGTGCTGTGCGCCGCCACGTCCGCTTCGGCCTCCGCGCCTCGCACGCCCGAGGTGTTCGCCCCGGGGTTCGTCTCCCTTCCGGGCCAGGAGGAGTGGCGCATCGCCTTCACTCCGGATGGGCGCACGGCCTTCTGGGGCGTGAGCCCCGGCTTCTTCCCCGAGACGCGCCAGGCCACCATCGTCTTCTCCGAGCTGCGCCATGGCCGCTGGACGGAGCCCCGCCCCGCGTCGTTCTCGGGCGTGTATTCGGACATCGACCCGTTCGTCTCGCCGGATGGACGTCGGCTGTTCTTCTCCTCCATCCGTCCCGTCAACGGCGCGCCGCGCGAGGATGTGGAGATGTGGGTCGTCGAGCGACGCAGGGACGGCGGCTGGAGCGAACCGCGTCACCTGGGGGCCGCGGTGCACAGCCTCGGTGACGAGCTGTACCCCAGCGTGGACGAGGACGGCACGCTGTACTTCGGCTCGGACCGTGAGGGCGGCTTCGGCGGCTGGGACGTGTGGCGCTCGAAGCTCCGCGCGGATGGCAGCTACGGGCCCGCGGAGAACGTGGGCCCCGCCGTCAACACCGAGCTGTGGGAGTTCAACCCGAACGTCCTGCCGGACGGCGACACGCTGTTGTTCGCCTCCATCGGTCGTCCGGAGGGCTACGGCTACGGCGACCTCTACGTGGCCACGCGCACGTGGCGCGGCTGGCAGCCGGCCCGCAACCTGGGGCCGACGGTGAACACCGCGCTGGACGAGTACCATCCGACGCTCTCGCCGGACCACCGCACGCTCTACTTCGTGCGGCACCAGTATGAGCCGTTCCTCCCCAGCGACCTCTTCCACGTCCAGGTCGGCCGGCTCCTCTCCGATGCCGGCTCGTGCGACGTGCGCGACTGAGCGCCCAACGCGGCTTCCACCCGGAGCCAGGGGTCTGACTCCGGGCGGAGGCGCGATGTGGCTTCCGGCTCGTCGCTCAGCGGGTCACGAGGCGGAGGTTGTCCAGGATGAGGTCGGGCTGTCCGGCCGGCAGGTCGACGAAGAAGGCCACGGGCTGTGCCGCGCCGAGCTGGAAGTGGGTGCGGACGCGTCCACGCACCGCGTTGCAGCGCGTGCGCAGCTCCCGCCCGTCAGCGGTGATGAAGCCGCAGGACACTCCCACCGTGTCGCGTGACGTGTCGAATTCGACCGTCCAGGCGCGGCCCGACACGAAAGCCTGTCGTGTCACGACGAACCGCTGGCCCCCACGCAGGAGGGCCGCGAAGCGCGAGGGAGGGAGTCGCGTCCAGGTCGCCGGGACGGGCGTGCGAGCGCCGGGCTCGAGGATGCCCATGCCCACGCGCCGCGAGCGATACTCGAAGCCGTTGGCCAGCGGGTCCGCGACGACGACGACCTCCGTCACGGCGAAGGCCCCCGAGTCCTCGCCTGGGGCGAGCCGCAAGGGCTGCGCCGCGCCGGACAGCGGCACGAAGGTGGTGGCGATGAGCCCCGCCGCCTCGCCTGGGAGCGCGACGGGACTCGCGTTGCTCAGGAGGGACTGAGTCCCGAGCGAGAGCGTGACAGTCGCCGGAGTGCTCTCCAGGGCCCGGACGCGCACCGACACGCGATAGGTCATTCCCGCGATGACCTCCGCCGAGGGCAGCGTGAGGGACTCTCCCCACGCCAGGGGTACCAGGGGCTCATTGGGAAAGCGCAATCGCTCCCAGGCGGAGCACGAGGAGGCGGTGCACGGCCAGTGTTTGGGAAAGGGTTGTGTGCCCAGCGCGCCCCGGCGCAGGAGCCACACGTCGTGCGTCAACCAGAGCAGGGGATTGGGAAACAGGCCCGGCACCAGGGTGTCGCAGACATCGTCCGGGCTCCTCGACTCGACGAGCTTCCGGGTGAAGGCCAGCCGGGCATAGCCCAGCCCGGCGTCGCCCGGGAGCCGCGCGGTGCGCGCGGGGTCTTCACAGAGGAAGTCGTAGTCGTGCGCGGGGAACACCCAGTGGGCCCAGACCGCGACGGGCCCGAGCAGCTCCTGGGTGCCCAGGTGCTCGTTGAGCTGTGTGATTCCGGAGCCGGACGAGCCATGGCAGCCATGCAGCTCCGTGAGCCGCGCGTCGGTGCCGAAGCCGGAGAGGCCCAGGGAGACGCGAGGCCGGGACGGATTGCTCCAGGGACTGGAGAGCAGGGGCAGCAGCTGATTCACCCCGTAGTAGTGGTAGTTCTGCGCGGGCTCGTAGTCGATGTAGCGCGTGTAGCGCTGCCAGAGCTCGGTGCTCCGGTCCTCCGGAATCGAGTAGACCTCGTGGGCCCACGCCATGGACACGGGGACGCCCAGGCCCTCCGACTCGGCGACGTCCAGGTAGTCGTAACGACAGCCGGGGCTCTCGGCGCCGCAGTCGAGCAACGCGGTGTCGGCCCGGGGGAACGATGCGGGGCACTGGTAGTTGCCGAACGAGTCGCCGCAGCGGGCAATCACCCGACACGAATAGGACGACGTGCTGTAGCCCCCGCCGAGCGGCGTCCGGTGGAAGCCGGGAAAGGTGCCCGACAGGCTCTCCGCGGTGGCCTCCCAGTTCACCTCCGCGTCAATCATCGGGTCATACATCCGGACCTCGAGCGACTGGTTCGCGGGGTCCCAGACGCTGACGTCGTCCAGGCAGTGCGCGGCGGTGATGGCCCTGCGTGGGGAGATGAACGTGACGCCGCACGTGTAGCGAAGAGGCGTGCCATCCAGACCCAGGAGCGGCGCATGGGTGACGGGCTGGAGGATGGGGACGAAGACGGTGCCCCGGCTGAGCTGACTGCTGCCCGTGGGACCGCCCGGCGCGAGGGCCACGCTGTAATAGTCCTGGTACGCACGCTGGACGGCCTGGGGGGCCATTGTCCGCGGCTCCTGGGGTGGCGACTCACCGGGTCCATCGCAGGCCGCGAGGACTGCTCCCAGGATGACGAGGTGGATGCTCGTGCCGACGAATGCGGCGCGAAGAGACGTCTTCATTGAATGACCCCCCAACTCCAGAGACAGACGTGGCGAGTCCTTCCGCCGCGAGGGGCCGGTGTCCTCGGCGCCCTGGGCACATCCTGCCTTCCGAGTCGTGGGTGTGGCCCCTGACGTCCGTCTCCGATGTCGAGGAGTAACACTCGCCACATGTCACACGTCGTGGACGGGACGGCGCGCGAGGGCAGGGCCTTCGTTCAGCTTCGCACCCAGGACTGGTGGAGCAGGGCGGACCTGCCCAACGAGCGAGAAACGGAAGCAGCATCTGCCCCCCTCATCGAGGGCGACGCGCACGGCTTCCTCCACTGCGACGAGGACTGAGGCGGCCGCCGCTGCGCGCACTGGATGTGCAGTGGGGGTTGTAGCGCTGGGTGTCACGGAGAGTGAAGATTTGTTGCGGCGGACGCAACAACGGCACCGGCGTAGCACCCCAGATTCCGAGGGAAGCCAGAGATGGCCTACTTCCTGCCTTCACGGGGAGTGCAGCAACCATCGCACCCGGCCTTGCGCCAGGTGCGAGTTCCCCACAGCAAGAGGAGTGTCCCCACATGTTTCATCCGGCTGAGTCACACCGTGGTTCTTCCAACGGCATGCGCGCGGCAACGCTCGCGATGCTCGCGGTCTTCACCGTTCAGATCGGCTGCAGCCGTGCTCCCGAAGCCAACCCGATGACCAAGGCGCGCGAGGCCCTGGCCGAGAACATCGTCTTCAGCGCCGTGGAGCCCGCGCAAGTCGTTGACGGGAGCCTGGAGCGGTTTGGCCGGCTGGGCATCGCGATGCATGACGAGGTGCCCCGTTTCATGAACTTCGTCCTGCGGCAGACGCTCGTCCGCGGCACGGAGGACGCCGTCCTCGAGGTGTATGACGAGAAGACCGGGGAGCGCACCATCTACACGGTGAACAACGAGACGGGCGACGCCTGGGTCCACCATGAAGGCGGCAAGCTGCACATGGTCTTCAACGCGGACAAGACCATCCTGGTGGGTGACAAGCTGGCCGCCAACGAGCAGGAAGCGGCCAGTATCCTCCTCGAGACCGGGGCGCTGGAAGCCGTCTCCGAGTACTCCCTGTTCACGATGATTGAAGTCATCAGCAAGTACCTTCCCGAGGACAATAATGGGAAGGGCGGCGCCGCGGCGGTGGTCGTCCTCATCGCGGTGGGCGTCTGGTACGTGGGCTCCACCGTCGGCTGCTCCCAGCAGTACCGGCGGAACGGCTGCAGGCTCACCGGGTTGAGCAACTACTGCCGCTCGTGGTGCGCCTCGTATTGGTGCCGCTGCTAGCAGGCCTCCCGGTGTTTCGAGCCAGGAACTGGAACCGTCCATGACTGTGTTGGTAAGGCACTGGCTCCTGGCCCTGCTTCTGGGGGCCTGCGCGTGTCGGCAGGCCCCCGGAGTGCAGGAGCGCGTCGTGGCGATCTACTCACGAGTGGATGTCGCCGAGTTGCAGCAGTCGCCGTGCTCGGATGCCCGCTGCCCGCATGTGGCCCTCGAGGACTTCTCCTGTCCCTCTGGAGTGAGGGCCGAGGTGCTCGTGCTCAGCGGACACAGCCTGCCGCCGAGCTATCTCAACGCGTCCCCGGAGGACCTCGCGCGGGTGGTTCGGTGCTATCGCCCGGACCTCATCGTCCTGGATACCTGCTATGGCTTCTCCACGCCGCTGCTCACGGCGCTCGCGGAAGAGGCGCCGGGGGCCTGGGTGCTGGGCTCCACGTACAAGCTGCCCCTCGATGGGTTGCTCTATGACGAGGGCTTCTTCCAGGCCGGGAGCCCCGAGCAGCGCGCTCGTTTCGTCCGGACGCGCTCTGGCAAGGCGCTCGAGTTGTGGCGGTTGGATGCGAAGGCCATGGACACGGCGCTCGAAGAGGTGTCGCGCTGGGAGCCCGCGGTGCTGGAGGCCCGGTTGGCGCGCAAGCACCCCAACCTCGTGAAGGTGGTGCTCCCGGGGGAGGCCACGGCGCTGGTCCCCGTTCCGCCCGAGAGGTTCCGGAAGCGATGAGCCTGCTCCTGGCCCTGGGCTCGGGTGTCGCGCTGGGCGTCGCCTTCCTTTGGACGTGGGCGCAGCCTTTGGCCTGGGTGGGCATCGCGCTGTTGGGGTGGGCGCTCCACCGAGCCAACGGCTGGCGCCAGGCCGCCGCGGCGCTGCTGCTGTCCGCGCTGGTGCGCCAGGGCGTGGCCCTGCACTGGTGGGTGGGGACGGCGGAGTTCTACACGGCCCCCTGGCTTCCTCCTCCGTTCATCGTGGCGTTTCTGGGCTGGACGGCCACGGGGGCGCTGTCCCAGGTGCCGCTGCTGGCGCTGGCGGCGCTGCTCGTGAAGCGGGTGCCTCCAAGGTACTGGTTGCCTTTGGGCTGGGTGCTGGGCGAGGCGGGGCTGGAGGCGTGGAGCGGCTTCTCCATGACGCACGTGCTGCATTCCCAGTGGATGCAGCCGCCAATCCTGAGGGCCGTGGGCTTCGTGGGGTGGGTGCCCACCCTGGTGCTCTGCCTGCTCGCCGCCGTGTGCGTTGGAGAGGCCGTGGCCCTGCGCTCGCGCCGCCTGTTGCTGCCGGCCGTGGGCGTCATGCTGGCCCTGGCCGCGCTGCCCCGGCTGCCCGTGGCGGACGATGCGCTCCAGGGGACGGGCGTGGTCCACATGGCCTCTTCCGTGCGGGTGCCGGAGTCGGTGCCCGAGGCCACGGAGCGGCTCATCTGGCCAGAGTCCACGGTCCGGGGGCTCCAGCGGGGGACGGAGGGACGTGTGTCACGGCCGGAGGTCCTCGAGGCCTTCGATGCGCGCCTGCCGGTCCCCGCCATCGCGGGGCTGATGCTCCGAACGCCCGAGGGTTTTTTCAATGCCGCCGCCGCCTTTGATGCGGACGGGCGTCTGCGGGAGACCCGAGGCAAGTCCATCCTCGTCCCCATCGGCGAGCGCTCCATCTTCGGGCTTCAGGGAAGAGGGGAGCCGCTGCTCGCAAGCCAGGCGCGACCGCTGCTGTCCCTCGCGGGGCGGAAGGTGATTCCGCTCATCTGCTACGAGGCCTTCAGCCGCGCCACCGCCTTGCGTGGACGGGAGGCGGGAGGAGAGCTGCTCGCGGTCCTGGCCAGTGATCTGCCCCTGGCTGGAAGTCGCTTCGCCGTGGACCAGGCCATCGGCGGTGTGGTGATGCGGGCGGTGGAGCTGCGCATGCCCGCGGTGCGAGCCTCGCTGGGAGGCATCGCGGTGGTGGTGTCTTCCGACGGCCGCGTGCTGGCGCGGAGCGCACCGGGGGCGAGCAGCATCCTCATGCTGTCCCCGCCGCCGCGGATGGTGGAGGCGATGCAGGAGTAGGCAAGGTCCTCGTGGGCATGCGCCAGTCCTCGGGATGTCGATGTTCACGAGGTCAGGCGGCTGTGCGCGTGAAATGAGGCGACGGACCGGGTAGCAGCGAGGGCGCGGAACGGGCGTGCAGAGGTGCTTCGAGCTCCGCTGTGGCACAACTACGGGTTCTGCCACTGCTGAGAGGGGTCCAGCCGGCCGGTGTCGAGGAACGCAAGCCCGGCAGCGAGAGCCTGCTCTTTGGTCACTATCTGTTCGGCTGGATAGTCCCCCTCCTGTCCCCCGACGTTCAGCAGGGTCGTGCCGGTGGCTGGCTGGGAGCGCAGCAGGTTCCAGAACTGATTGTTGTCGAAGGTGGCGTACACGACGAACTGGCCGGCACCACCACCCATGGTCAGGTGCTGCTCTCCCTCCTGCAGGATGGTGACCATGGTGTGGCTGCGAGCGTCGAGTCGATCAAGAGCGCGCTCAAGGTCGGCCGATGACGCGCGGTCGACCTTCCACTCGTGGAGCATCAGTCCCTCCCAGCGGTCCCCGTGAATCATCGCCATCTTCGTCATCGCTCCAGGGAATGCTCTCAAGGTCCGTTTCCGACCCACAGCAGCCGTGCGAGGACGCTGAGTCCGCCGCGGCAATATGCGCCAGTGGGTCCGCGTGCGCCTTCTGAAACGCTGCACCCGGTAGGGCAGCCACTCGCCCTCGGCGCGGCTGGGTGGAGTGGTGACTGCCGGACAACGTTCGCTCCCTTCAGTGACGCTCCGCCGTGGCAGAGCTGCATCCTCGCAATGCAGCGTGTCCGGGGGGACGCAAATGACGACGCATCGGTGGTTGGTTGTCCTGCTCTTGGTCACTGGCTGTGCCGCAGCACCGGAGTACATCCGTGCCGGTGAGTTGCTCGACACGAGCGTGGATGACTCCGCGGAGGCCTGCGCTCAGTCAGCCGGGGACAATGACGAAGGCTGCTACGCGCCCTCCTGTGGCGAGGATGAGTGTGGCCTCTACCGCTGCGAGGACCTCGCCTCTCCGCCGTATGCACTGAGGCTCCCACCTGCCCGGGCTCCAGACGGGGCTACAGCGCGCATCCAGCGGTACTGGGGCGGAGCTGTTCCCCTTCCAGGGCGGCAGGCCGTCTTCATCATCCCGTGGTACCGGAGGGACGAATTGCCAAGCGTCAAGGCAGCGCGGAAGGCCATCGCAGACTGGAGCCGCCGCGAGAAGGAGCGACACCACATCCTCCCGCGTGTCTTTGAGGGGTACTTCGCGACTATCGGCATCGAGATCCACCAGTACACGCTTCTCGTCGGCGTCGCGGAACACCGGCGGGTGCATGAGGGGAAGGATGGTGGACCGTGGAATCGGGACTGGTTCGACTGGATTCAGGCGAACCGACTGCGTGCGACGCGTGCTGACCACTTCCGCCATGGCGGGAGATTGGTGGAGCGGTATGGTCTCCTTGGCGTCCCGATGACGTACTGGCAGCGGCTCTCGCTGGCCGCCGCCGCTGGAGAGTGAATGCGCTACTACACGCTGACCCGGCGACGCGTGGAGCGGTCGAAGTGGACCGGAGCCTACGATCTGGGACGGGAGTGGGGACTCCCCGGAGTGGCGTGCCCGACGTGCAAGGCGGTTTGGGGGGGCGGCGGATACGACTACCCGACGGTCGACCTCTCCGAGATGTCAGGGCGGCGGGACTTCGAACGGCCACGGTGCGTGCCCTGGGACCAATTCGTGAGCCTTCGGAATCGCGTGTTGCCGCTGGTGCCGCAGGGAGCCGTTGTGGAGCCGGGCACAGGGTTCGGCGCGTTGACCGGCAGGGCCAGGGGACGCTTTCCCCCCGTGGTCATCCACGTGCCGTGGATGCTCGTCGTTCAGCCGGCCGTGGTGGAGAGACTCAAGGGGCTCACGGGGGCCAGCCCAGTCCCGACACGCTTCAGGGCGCGGCCTGGGGTGGCCGACCTGGTGGAACTCGAGGTGCGGTCTGGCGGGAGCATCGCGGGCGCCGATGCCCATGGGGCCTGCAAGACCTGCGGTCGTACGGACTTTGTGCTGCCCCCCTTCGGTCAGTTGCGCCTGGCCGAAGTTCCCGACGTCGATTTCGCGCGGAGTTGTGCGTCTCTCGTGGTCGTGAGCGAGCGTGTCGTCGAACGGTTGGGCCGTGAGTTGGAGGAGTCGGAGATTGTCCCTCTGGATGTCACTGGCGGGGCCCTGACGACGCGTGCGGTGCGGCCACCTGCCGGGGCCACTCATCACCGCTGACGCTCCTGCTGTTCGCCACCCTGATTGCCCCCCAATTCCAGCGACAGACGTGGCGAGTCCTCCCGCCGCGTGGGGCCGGTGTCCTCGGTGCCCCGGGCGCATCCTGCCTTCCAGGTCGCGTGCATCGCCCTCGATGTCCACCCTCCGACGTCGGGGAGTAACACTCGCCACACGTCACACGTCTTGGATGGGACGGCGCGCAAGGGTGTATCGAGACCCAAGCCCTGTCGCCGACGCTCGCAAACCCATGTTTGCGTTTGACTCATCCTCTTTGTGGATTTTGTGTCAGTGAACAATGTATAAACTCGGAATCATGGGATTTCTTGCCGACCCGTGAATCCGGCAACGTGCCGGAGTGCTCATCCCTGGCAGGGGGCGCGGCCGTCCGCGCGGGTGTGAGACCTCGAATGCAACGCATGGTTGAGAAGAGCCAGTTGGCCTGGCGCGGGATGCTCGTGTGCGCGGTGGTGGCCCTGGCGGCCGGCTGTGACAACGCGGCGCCGGAGGCGGAGCCGACCGGGATGGACCCGGCGGAGGAAGTGACGGTGGACCCGACGAGGCACCCGGAGCGCCGCGGCATCGGTGCCATGGCGCTGCCACCCATGGGGCCGTCGGCGATGGTCGTCACGGTGGACCCGCGCTCGTCGCTCATCATCACCGACGACGCCATCGTGAGGAACTTCCCGCTCGTGCGGGTGATGAGTCAGCTGGTGACGCAGTCCGGTGTCGCGGGGCTGACGCCGCTGGCGCTCTTCCAGGACTGGTGGAACACGGCGAACCCGCCCAACTGCGGCCCGCTCTTCAACGGCTTCCAGTATCAGTGTCCTCGCATCGAGGGGAACCAGGCCTTCGTCAATCCCTTCCTCAGTCCGGGCACCAACCCCGACGAGTACGTCCCGCTGGCGCTCGTCAACCGCTTCGACCTGGCGCCGGCGTCGGGCGTGGACTGCGGTGAGTACCGCATCGTCTATGGCAAGCGCTCCGGCATCCCCGGCGGTGGCAATCGCAACCTGCTCATCTTCGAGGCGGTGCTGCCCAACCCCAATCCGACCGCCGGCCTCAATGGCTGTGCGCCGGTGGCCAACTTCTGGGCCTCGCTGACGGGCGCGGCGCTGGCCACCCGCATCGGCGGGCTGCAGAACTTCTACTTCACGGGCCTGCCGGGCTTCATGCCGGTGGTCCACATCGACAACTACGGCAACCGGACGACGGGGAGCGTGCCGACCGGGCAGGTGCGAACCAACCAGTTCATCCAGCCGCCGTGGACGCTGCGAGAGTTCAGCGTGCGGCGCACGATGTGCGGCAGCGTGCCCTGCCAGTTGAACTTCCGGCCGGTGACGGTGAAGGTCAACCCGGGCGGCACGTTGTTCGACCCCGTCTCCGGGCACCCGCTGGCGCCGTCCTTCCAGAACGTCCTGTTCCCCTCACAGGTGCCGGCGCTGGCCGTCACCGACATCAACCTGTTCAACAACACCATTCCGGACATGTTCAACAGCGGCCAGAGCAACGCGCAGGGCCCGGAGAACGACTACCGCTTCCAGTTCGGCCCCAACCCCAGCCCCTTCCGCACCAACATCCAGAACGAGCTGCTGCTGCTGGGCAGCCCGCTGCTGCCCCAGCACATCGTGGAGCGCTCGATGGCGCTGTCGTGCGGCGGCTGTCACGAGCTGAGCAACGGGGCGAACCTGGGCGGCGGCCTCGTCTGGCCTCCGTCGGGCGGCTTCGTCCATGTGGGTGAGCAGTTCGACCCGGCCCCTGGCCCGTTCGGCCCGCGCTTCCGCATCTCCCCCGCGCTCAACGCCGTCTTCCTGCCGCACCGCAGGGCCGTGCTGGAGACGTTCCTCAACTCCTCGTGCGGGGATGCCGTGTGCCAGCCTTGGGAGTCGCCCGCCGCGTGCCCGGCTGACTGCTAGCCCTCCTTCGCGCAGGCAGGCATGGGAGTGGGCGCGGAGAGGTGCGTATACTCCGCGCCCACCATGACGGCGGACTCCCTCAAGCAACAACTGCGGCGCACGCTGCGGCGCGACCTGTGGTTCACCCTCGCGCCCGCGGTGCTCCTCATCGGCATCGCCTTCGCCGCCGCGTTCCATTTCATCGAGCCCGCGCCTCCAAAGAAGCTCGTGCTGGCCCTGTCGCCCGACGAGGGCGGCTTCCGCTACTACGCGCGCAAGTACCAGGACTTCCTCTCCAAGCACGGCGTCACCCTGGAGCTGCGCTCGACGAAGGGCTCCATCGAGAACGTCGCGCTGCTGTCGGACGAGAACTCCGACGTCGACGTCGCCTTCGTGCAGAGCGGCACCGCGGGCGGCGAGAAGGCCGCGAGCGTCGTGTCCCTGGGCAGCCTCTCCTACGTGCCCCTCTGGGTCTTCTACCGGGGCGAGCCCCTGGAGGACGTGCGCCAGCTGAAGGGCCGCCGCATCGCGGTGGGGCCGGAGGGCAGTGGCACGCGCGCGCTCGCCGTCACGCTGCTGAAGGCCAATGGCATCGACCAGGCGCCCACGGAGCTGCTGCCGCTGGAGCGCGAGGCCGCCATCGAGCAGCTCAAGCAGGGCCACCTCGACGCCATCTTCCTCATCTCGCCCGCGGAGTCGCCCCCCATCCAGAAGCTGGCGGCGGTGCCCGGTGTGAATCTGCTCAGCTTCGCGCGGGGCGAGGCGTACGCGCGCCGCTTCCCGTACCTGACCCGGCTGGTGCTGCCGCGCGGCGTGTTCAACCTCGCCTCGGATATCCCCGCGCGGGACGTGGTGGTGCTCGCGCCGACGGCGAACCTCGTCGCGCGCGACTCCCTGCACCCCGCGCTCTCCTACCTCCTCATGCGCGCGGCCAGCCAAATCCACGGCAGCGCGGGCCTGCTCGATGGCGCCAGCGAGTTCCCCGCGCCGCGCGAGACGGGCTTCGCCCTCAGCAGCGAGGCCCGACGCTATTACGAGGCGGGAATCCCGCTGCTCCAGCGCTACCTGCCGTTCTGGGCGGCGAACCTGGTGGACCGGTTGTGGGTGATGCTGGTGCCCATCATCGCCGTGGTGGTGCCGCTGTTCCGCGCCGTTCCCGCGCTGTACCAGTGGCGCATCCGCTCGCGCATCGTCCGTTGGTACGCGCGGTTGAAGGAGATTGAAATCCAGCTCGATGAGAACCCCGGGCGGGACATGCTCGAGGACATGCTCAAGCGGCTGGAAGAGGCCGAGCGCGAGGTCAACCGCATCCCCATGCCGCTCGCCTACGCGGAGAACCTCTACTTCTTCCGCGAGCACATCGAGGTCGTCCGCCGCCGCCTCATCCGCCGACTCGACGGTGCGCGGGACGGGGTGGGCGCGCTCGTCCGCTCCGCCAACGCGTAGTCGGCCCCCGTCTGGCGCGCGGCGCCCGGCTCGGAGGCAGGGACTGCTCCGCGCCGCCGCGCACGGGAGGCTCCAGGTCCGTGCCGCGCGCCGAGGTGCCGAGCGCCAGGCGCAGCACCTGATAGGCCCGAAGCAGCCTGCGGCGGGTATTCACATGGGTGATGCCCAGCTCCACGGCCATGCTGCGGCCATCCAGCTCCCGCTCGAAGCGCAGCAGGCACGCCCGCCGCAAGGGCTCCGGCAGCCGGTGGACGTGGCGCCACAGCAACTGGGACTGCTCCTGCTCCAGGACGAGCTGCTCCGGCGATGGGGCATGCGCCGGCTGCACTGCCTCGGACGGGGCCTCGTCGTCCTGCTCGGGCGGCTCCTCCGCGCGCCGGGCCCGCATGCGATGCAGGTCCACGCAGGCGTTGTGGAGGATGCGTGTCAGCCACGCCTCGGGGTTTCGCAGCCGCTGGACTTCCCGGGGCCAGGCCTCGGCGGCTCGCAGCATCGCGGTGCTCAATGCGTCCTCCGCGTCGGCCTGGTGGCCACCCAGGTGGCGCAGGCTCTTCGCGAGGAGCTTCGGGTGGTGGCACAGCCACAGCTCCCAGAATCCAGTCGTCTTCGCTTCCATGAGGGTTCTCACCGTTGGCAACCCCTCCGAGCGCCTCCTAGAGCAACCGCTGTGCCGGGGCATGCGCCCTCGGAGAAGGGCGCAGGGTCGGTCGGCGCGGTGCTCGGCTGGCATGTCAGCGGCGTCGGCTGACATGTCAGCGTGTGCCAGCCCGGGGGCTCCCATGGTCCGTCGCGCTTCGGGCTCGTGTAGCCTGAGGGAGAACGCGGGCCCTGGCTCCGAGCGTCCCCCTCATGAAGCAGAGACTCCTCGACGACGTCTCCACCGCGAGTCCTCAGCGGCAAGGCGGTGATTCGCAGGCCACCGCGCACCTGCCGGCGCTGACGCTGGTCTCCCATCCGCTCGCCTCGCGGGTGGGGGAGCGGTTCGTGTTGGAGTCCCTGGCGCGCGGCAAGGAGGTGGCCCTGTCGCGCAACGAGCCGCTCTTCACGCGCGTGGGGGAAGTCATCGGCAGGCCGCTGGCGGACCCGTTCGTGAGCCGCCGTCCCCTGCGCTTCCTCCCGCGTCCGGAGGGTGGTGTCCGGCTGGAAGGGGATGCCGAGGGGACCCAGGTGATGGTGGGCGGGGTGCCAGGGC
>NZ_JABUMQ010000302.1:0-14143 GCF_013336645.1 Myxococcus sp. CA039A
GGCTCTGGGTGGATTCGTCGACGCTCGACGCGTCAGGCTGGCACCACCGGCTGGGGCCCAGGGCCGTGGCGGTGGAGGTCCGTGGGGTGCTCGATGTGGATGTTGCCAGTCGCGTGGCGGACGTGAGGCCCTCGCGGGTGGCGTGGTTTCCCGGGCCCGAGGATGCGAGCCTGGCGGGCTGGGGCGAGTTCGTGCAGCTCCCGGGTGCGAAGCTGCTGGGCCCCATCGCGCTGGGTGGGCGCGACGTGGCTCTCGGCGCGTGGCCCTGGAGGTCTTCGGCTTCGAGGGTCTTGTTGTGGACCGACGCGAAGGGGAGGGCGCTGGGAGGCGCTGTCCGGCGGATCCGCGTGAGGGAGCCCTTGGATGAGGTGACCCTCGTCGCGCTGTTCGTCCAGGAGCCGGCCACGGAGCTGGAGCTTGAAGTGGGCGCGGCCCCGGAGTCCCTGGGTTATGCCCGGGCCTGGGTCGAGCGGCTGGAGGCCGCGGTGAGCGGGAGCGCGCGGTGACGAAGCTGGAGCAACTGCATCAGGAGATTTCGTCGTGCCGGAGCTGTCCCCGGCTGGTGGAGTGGCGCGAGGAAGTCGCCCGGGTGAAGCGCCGCGCGTACCGCGAGTGGACCTACTGGGGGCGGCCGGTGCCGGGCTTCGGAGATCCGCGGGCGAGGCTCGTCATCGTCGGCCTGGCGCCGGCGGCGCATGGGGCCAACCGGACGGGGCGCATGTTCACCGGAGACAGGTCCGGGGACTTCCTTTTCGCGGGACTGCACCGGGCGGGGTTCGCGAACCAGGGGACGAGTGAGCACCGGGAGGACGGGCTTGCGCTGAAGGATGCCTTCATCGTGGCGGCCGCCCGCTGCGCTCCGCCGGACAACAAGCCGCTTCCCGAGGAGCTGGCTCGCTGTGCGCCGTTCCTGGATCGGGAGATGGCCCTGTTGCCCGCCCGGGTGCTGCTCGCCCTGGGGGCCATCGGCTGGAACGCGGCGCTCGCCTCGCTGGAGCGGACCGGAATGAAGTTCGGATCGCCGCGCCCCGCGTTCGGACACGGAGCGGAGCTGGAGCTCCCAAATGGGCGGATCCTCCTGGGCTGCTACCACGTCAGTCAGCAGAACACGCAGACGGGGCGGCTGACGCCGGCCATGTTCGATGTGGTGATGGCGAGGGTCCGAGCGCTGATCGCAGCGAAGGCGTAGGGACGCGCCGGGAAATTGGGAAGATCGGATGCGCAGTCGCGTGTTTGCTTGACAGCTACGGGAGCCCGCTGTTATTCCCCGCGCCACCTCAGCACCGGGTCGTTAGCTCAGCGGTAGAGCACTACCTTGACACGGTAGGGGTCAGTGGTTCGATCCCACTACGACCCAACACAGTTGATGTGATCTCCAGCGGGCGGCACGGCTTTCAAGAGCCCTGCCGCCCGCGGTTTTTCCGAGGTATCGCATGTCCGACATGATCACGGTCACCCTCCCCGACGGCAGTCAGAAGCAGGCCGCCCGGGGGACCACCATCGCGGACTTCGTTCGGGAGAGCATCGGTGCCGGCCTGGCGAAGGCCGCGCTGTTCGCTCGGGTGAACGGTCAGGACATGGACCTGGCCCGGAGGCTCGACGAGGACGCGAAGCTGCAGATCTTCACGCCCAAGAGCCCGGAGTCCCTGGAACTCATCCGGCACGACGCGGCCCACGTGGTGGCCAGCGCCGTCCAGAAGCTCTTCCCCGGCACGCAGGTGACCATCGGTCCCGCGACGGAGGAGGGCTTCTACTACGACTTCTTCCGCGAGAAGCCGTTCACGCCCGACGACCTGGAGAAGATCGAGGCCGAGGCGAACGCCGAGCTGAAGCGGGACCTCACGTTCGTCCGGACCGAAATCTCCATGGACGACGCCATTCGCCTCTTCGAGGAGAAGGGCGAGAAGTTCAAGGTGGAGATCGTCAAGGACATCGCCGCGCGCGGCGCCAAGACGCTCACCCTCTACACCCATGGCGACTGGGTGGACTTCTGCCTGGGGCCCCACGCCCCGAGCACCGGGAAGATCGGCGTCATCAAGATCCTCTCGTCCAGCGGAGCGTACTGGCGCGGTGACCACCGCAACCCGATGCTCCAGCGCGTCTACGGCACGGCCTTCTTCGACAAGAAGGCGATGCAGGAGTACCTGACGCGCATCGAGGAGTCGAAGAAGCGCGACCACCGCAAGCTGGGCAAGGAGCTGGACCTCTTCCACTTCCACCCGTACGCGCCCGGCGCCGCCTTCTGGACCCCGAAGGGCACGACGTTCTACCAGACGCTCTCCGACTGGATGCGCCGGCTCACGGCGAATGACGGCTACGTGGAGATCAAGACGCCCCTGATGTTCAACAAGGGCCTCTGGGAGACGAGCGGCCACTGGGGCAAGTACAAGGAGAACATGTTCCTCGTGCTCGACAGTGAGTCGGGTGAGCATGACTTCTCGCTCAAGCCGATGAACTGCCCGTCGCACCACCTGTTCTACGGCTTCAAGAAGCACAGCTACCGCGACCTGCCGCTGCGCCTGCACACCCAGGACGTGCTGCACCGCAACGAGGCGGCGGGCTCGCTCGGCGGCCTCACCCGGGTGCGCCAGTTCGCGCAGGACGACGCGCACATCTACTGCACGGAGGCGCAGATCACCGACGAGGTGAAGCGCTTCGTGAAGCTGCTGGACCACGTCTACAAGGCGGTGGGCCTGACGTACGCGGTGAAGCTGTCCACGCGTCCGGAGCAGCGACTGGGGGATGACTCCCTGTGGGATCGCGCTGAGGCGGGCCTGAAGACGGCGCTCGAGTCGCTGGGCCTGGAGTACGAGCTGGCCCCGGGCGACGGCGCCTTCTACGGCCCGAAGATCGACTTCACGGTGTCCGACAGCATCGGGCGCCGCTGGCAGCTGGGCACCATGCAGCTGGACTACCTGGCCCCGGAGCGCTTCGACCTGTCCTACGTGGGCGAGGACAACGCGCTCCACCGGCCCGTCGTGCTCCACCGCGCCATCTTCGGCTCCTTCGAGCGCTTCACCGCCATCCTCATCGAGCACTTCGCGGGGGCCTTCCCGGCGTGGCTGTCGCCCATCCAGGCGGTCATCGTCGTCGTGGCGGACCGGCAGGCGGACTACGCGCGCAAGGTGCGCGACACGCTGCGGGCCAAGGGCTTCCGGGTGGACTTCGACGACCGAGGCATGTCCCTCAACGCGAAGATCCGCGAGGCGCAGCTCCAGAAGATTCCGTTCACCCTCGTGGTGGGCGACAACGAGGTCGCCGCGGAGGGCGTGGCGCCCCGCCGGTACGGGGGCGAGGACCTCAAGAGCATGAAGCTTGCGGACTTCGAGGCCCTGTTGGCCAAGGAGACCGCCCTGCCGTAGGCCGTTGGACGGGGTGGTCCGTGCATTGCGGACAGGTCTTGACTCCCCGTCATGCCCAAGTATCTTGGGGCACTTTTGTAGGAATCGTCGCACCCAGCCCGAAAGGGCAGGGGGCGCGGGGACGGTAGGTCGACGGCTTGGCGTGCGGTCGGCGGTAGCCATTCCAGTTGAAAAGAAATAGTGGTAGAGGCTGCCGGCTCCCGCCGTGGCCTTGGGTGAAAACGCCAGAGGCCGTGACGCTGACGGCACGCTGTAAGGAAGGAATCAGGACGATGCCGAAGTTGAAGACCCGCAGTGGCGCGAAGAAGCGCTTCCAGGTGAAGAAGAGCGGCAAGGTCAAGCACGGCAAGGCCTACGGCAAGCACCTCTTCACTCACGCCAAGACGCCGAAGCAGAAGCGCGGCAACCGCGGCACCAGCCATCTTCGCGACATGGATGCGAAGAAGGTCATCAAGGAAATGTTCCCCTACGGGGCCTGAGCCACGGCTCGGCAACCTCGTGGCCCTTGGCGGAGCGGCGTGAAGCCGGCACCGCGCGGGGGCTGACAACCTACGCAGTCCGGAGTGAGTGAAACATGCGCGTCAAGAAGGGTGTAAAGGCTCGTCGCCGTCGCAATAAGATTTTGAAGCTGGCCAAGGGTTTCCGCGGCCGCCGGAAGAACTGCTTCCGCCGGGCGAACCAGGCGGTTGAGCGCGCCCTGGACTACGCCAGCCGCGACCGCATGCAGCGCAAGCGGGACTTCCGTCGCCTGTGGATCGTCCGCATCAATGCGGCGGCCCGCACGGTCGGCCTGTCCTACTCGAAGCTGATCGCCGGCCTGGCGAAGGCGAAGATCAGCCTGGACCGCAAGGTGCTGTCGGACATGGCCATCGCGGACCCCTCGGGCTTCGCGGCCATCGCCAACATCGCGAAGGCGGCCTGATTCACGCCGGTCCTCCCTGAGGGCCAGCGACAGAGCGGGTGAGGTGGCCTTCACGGGCCGCCCGCCTGCGTGAGTAAACGGGCTGCCTCTCCAGGGCGGCCCTTTTTTTTGCCCCGATGGGCCATGCGTCCAGGGGCCGTGCAACGGAGGCGACAAGGCCATGCGGGACAGGTTGCAGGCGTTGGCGGAGGCCGCTCGGCGGGAGATCGCGGGGGCGTCCGAGTTGCCCGCGGTGGAAGCGCTTCGGGTCCGTTACCTGGGCAAGAAGGGCGAGCTGTCCGGAGTCCTCGGCGGCATGGGCAAGCTGCCCCCCGAGGAGCGACGGGCGCTGGGTGAGGTGGCCAACATCGTCAAGGCGGAGCTGGAGAAGCTGCTCGCCGAGGCCACGCAGCGCGCGGAAGACGCCGCGCTGGAGGCCCAGCTCCAGGGGCCCGGGCTGGACGTGACGTTGCCCGGTCGCGCGGTGGCGCCGGGGAGCCGGCACCCGGTGTCGAGGACGATGGAGGACATCGTCCGGACGTTCTCCCGGCTTGGCTTCGACGTGGCCGCGGGCCCCGAAATCGAGCTGGACTACTTCAACTTCGAGGCGCTGAACCTCCCGAAGGACCACCCCGCGCGGGACATGCAGGACACGTTCTACGTGGACGAGCCGTCACTGGGGCACGCGAAGAAGGCGGACAGCTCCGTGCTGCTGCGCACGCACACGTCGCCGGTGCAGGTGCGGTACATGCTGCAGCGCAAGCCGCCCATCCGCGCGGTGATGCCGGGGCGGGTGTACCGCCGCGACTCGGACATCACCCACACGCCGATGTTCCACCAGGTGGAAGGCCTGCTGGTGGACAAGGACGTGACGTTCGCCGAGCTGAAGGGCTCGCTGGACGCGTTCGTGAAGGCGTTCTTCGGCTCGGACACGCGCACGCGTTTCCGCCCGTCGTTCTTCCCCTTCACCGAGCCGTCGGCGGAGGTGGACATCTCCTGCACCTCGTGTGGCGGCAAGGGCTGCCGCGTGTGCAAGCAGACGGGCTGGCTGGAGGTGCTGGGCAGCGGGATGGTGCACCCCAACGTGTTCACCTCCGCGGGGTATGACCCGGGCGAGGTGACGGGCTACGCGTTCGGCATGGGCGTGGAGCGCATCGCCATGCTGCGCTACCGCATCGACGACCTGCGGATGATGTTCGAGAACGACGCTCGGTTTCTCGAGCAGTTCTGAGTCCTTCGGGCGCGGCCGCCCGAGCCTCCCGCCTGGCGGGGTGGCGTGGTCGCGCTCCTGTCTTCGTCCCGAGAGCAAGAGGGTGGACCTGTGAAGATTTCGGTGAAGTGGCTTGGCGACTACGTGGCGCTGCCGCCGTCGGTGGACGAGCTGGCGCGCAAGTTGACCGCCGCGGGCCTGGAGATCGAAGGCCTGGAGCGTCCGGGGGATGGGCTCCGAGGCGTGGTGGTGGCGCAGATCAAGGAGTCCGTGCAGCACCCCAACGCGGACAAGCTCTCCGTCACTCAGATTGACGCCGGGGGCGGCGCGCTGGTGCAGGTGGTGTGCGGCGCGAAGAACTACAAGGTCGGCGACAAGGTTCCGCTGGCCACGGTGGGCACGAAGCTGCCCAACGGGATGGAGATCAAGCAGGCCGCGCTGCGAGGCGTGGACAGCTCCGGCATGCTCTGCTCCTCGAAGGAGCTGGGGCTGAGCGAGGAGTCCAATGGCCTGCTCATCCTGTCGCCCGACTTGAAGCCGGGCACGCCCATCGCGGAGGCGCTGGGGCTGGATGACGTGGTCCTGGAGGTCAACGTCACGCCGAACCGGCCGGACGCGCTGAGCCACCTGGGCGTGGCGCGCGAGGTGAGCGTGGTGACGGGGGCGGCATTGAAGGTGCCCCAGCCGAAGCTGACGGAGTCTGGGACGCCCGCGTCCCAGAGCGCGAAGGTCCGCGTGGAGGACTCGGTGCGCTGCCCGCGCTACGGGGCGCGAGTGGTGGAGAACGTCACCATCAAGCCGTCGCCGCAGTGGATGCAGGACCGGCTGAAGGCGTGTGGCGTGCGGGCCATCAACAACGTGGTGGACATCACCAACTACGTCAATCTCGAGTTCGGGCAGCCGCTGCACGCGTTCGACCTGGACAAGCTCGCGGGGCAGGAGATTGTCGTCCGCGGGGCGAAGAAGGGCGAGAAGCTCACGACCCTGGACGGCAAGGAGCGGACGCTGGACCAGGAAGAGCTGGTCATCTGTGACCGGGACCGGCCGCAGGCGCTCGCGGGCGTCATGGGTGGCGGGGACAGCGAGGTGACGGAGAAGACGACGCGCCTGTTGCTGGAGGCTGCGAACTTCCTGGGCTCGGGCGTGCGCCGGGCGGCGAAGCGTCATGCGCTGCACACCGAGGCGTCCCATCGCTTCGAGCGTGGGGCGGACCTGGACGCGGTGGTTCCCGCCATCGAGCGGGCGGCGCAGCTGCTCGTCGAACTCGCGGGCGGCACGGTGGCGCCGGGGTTGATCGACATCTATCCGGCCGAGAAGCCGCCGCGTCAGGTGACGCTGCGCTTCGCCCGGGTGGAGAAGGTGCTGGGCGTGGCGGTGCCCGAGGCGGAGGTGCGGCGCATCCTGGAGGCGCTCGGCTTCCAGAAGCTGGCGGAGAGCGCGGGGCAGGCGACGTACTCGGTGCCTCGGGCGCGCGTGGACGTGGAGCGCGAGGAGGATCTGCTGGAGGAGGTCGCTCGCGTCTTCGGCTACGACAACATCCCGGCGAAGCTGCCGCGCGGGCTCGCCTCACTGGCGCCCGAGCCGGCGCACTCCGAGGCGGAGCGTCGCCTGCGGCAGGCGATGTCGGGTGCGGGGTTGGACGAGGTGGTGAACTACTCGTTCGTCGCGCCCAAGAGCCTGGAGGTCCTGGGCCTGAAGGAGCAGCCGGTGGCGCTGCTCAACCCGCTGAGTGTCGAGCAGTCGGTGATGCGCACCAGCCTGCTCCCCGGGCTGCTGGAGAACCTGTCGCGCAGTGTCCGGCACCAGGTGGAGTCGGTGTGCCTCTACGAGACGGGCCGCGCCTACTTCCGGGACTCGGAGGGCGGGCAGGGGACCCGGCCGGCGGCGCGCGAAGTGAACCGCGTGGCGGGCCTGGTGTGGGGCCTGCGAGGTGGCGGCCGGAGCTGGACGCAGAAGGATGCCCGGGCGGACTTCTACGATGCCAAGGGCGCGGTGGAGGCGGTGCTCGGGGCGCTGCGTGTGGACGGCGTCACCTGGTCGCTTGGCGGGCCTGCGGCGTACCACCCGCGTGCCAGCGCGGAGGTGAAGTTGGCGGACGGCACGGTGCTGGGCCATGTAGGGGAGCTGCACCCTCGCGTGGTGAAATCGCTGGGCCTGCCCGAGGGAGTGTTCGTGTTCGAACTGGACACGGAGCCGCTGTACTCGGCGGCTAGGCTGGTGCCCGAGTACCACTCGCTGCCCAGGTTCCCCGCGGTGCTCCGCGACCTGGCGGTGGTGGTGCCGGTGGAGCTGGCGAACGACTCGGTGCGGAAGGTGATCCTGGAAGTGGGCCGTCCGCTGGTGGAGGACGCGCTGGTGTTCGACGTGTACACGGGCAAGCCGATTCCCGAGGGGAAGAAGAACCTGGCGTACGCGCTGCGCTACCGCTCGGCGGAGCGGACGTTGACCGACGTGGAAGTCACGGAGGCGCACCAGCGCATCATCAGCGAGGTGAACCAGCGCCTGGGTGCCTCGCTGCGTGCCTGAATTCCTGAATGAAGTCAGAGGGTTGACTTGCCTTCGGGAAGGCTGCCACAGTATTTGGGCGTTCACCGTGCTGAGGGTGGGGGCATCCCGAGGATTCGCATGACGAAGGCGGACATCATCGAGGGCGTCTACGAGAAGGTCGGCTTCTCGAAGAAGGAGTCGGCCGAAATCGTGGAGCTCGTGTTCGACACGCTCAAGGAAACGCTGGAGCGCGGCGACAAGATCAAGGTCTCCGGGTTCGGCAACTTCCAGGTGCGCCAGAAGAAGGCGCGCGTGGGTCGCAACCCGCAGACGGGCAAGGAGATTGAAATCTCGGCCCGTCGGGTGCTGACCTTCCGGCCGAGTCAGGTGTTGAAGAGCGCCCTCAACGGGGAGGCCCCGCCGGAAGATCACGCGGAGATCGACGCGCGCGAGGAAGCGGCGGCGGACGCGGCCGAGGCCCGGGGCGAGGACTTCGACGAAGAGGGAATGGAAGATTCAGAAGGGTGAGTTTTCCCACCGCGACCTGCTGCTCCTGCTTGACCTGAGCGTTGTGTAGGGGCATAAGGGCGCACCGTTTCACGACGGCGGCAGCAACAGCGGTTTTCGGGGCGTAGCGCAGCCTGGTAGCGCACTTGCTTGGGGTGCAAGTGGTCGCAGGTTCAAATCCTGTCGCCCCGACCAACTGAAGGCCCTGGAGTTTCCGGTGAAAGCCGGTGACTCCAGGGCCTTCGACTTTGCGGGGTACGTCGTGGCAGCGACTTCCTGTCAGCGAGCGCCGAGAACCTGCCGCGCGCCGTTCAAGTCGAGGAACGCATTGCCCAGCATCTCGGCCACTGCGGCCGGGGGCAGGGCGTCCTGGAATTTGCTCAGCCGGTAGGGAGGGATTCGTGCGGCGATGGCCTGGATGCGGCCGGGCGCGGACCAGAACTCCTCGCGAGCAGCCTCCTCCAGCCCCCGTGCGACCGCCTCGTGTGACGCGCCCGCACCGCTGATTCTCACGAAGAAGTTGTCCGGAACGACCTTCCATCCGTGCGCGAGCTCCAGCGCGTACTTCAAGGTGTGGTTGATGCGCCCTCCGGCGAAGTTCCACCAGAGCGCGTTCCCGTCGTCATCGAGTTGCACTGCGGGCCCCACCCTGCGCAGGAGCGGGCCGAGGTCATCCCTCAGTGCCTGCAAGGCCCGGGTAGCTCCTTCTTCCAGGTAGGGAAGGGGCGCGTCCCCTTGCAGCACAGCCCGGATGCGCTGACACACCTCTCGGCCAAGGAACTGCGGCATGAATCCCCCCCAGGTGGGCTTCTTGCCCGCTGGCGCGGTGCGCACGTGCACCTCCCGGTCCCCGTGGACGACCGAGTCCACCACCCAGGCCCGGCCGCCCAGCAGGAATGAGCTCATGCCCTCCACCAAGCGCTCGACGAAAGCAGGCTCGATGGAGCCAAGCTCTTGCGCGCCCGCGAGCACCCGGTACATCACCGGGCTCGTGAAGACCGCGTACAGCTCGGCGAAGTTCTTCCGCCCGAAGAGCCGCTCGGCCCGGTCCCCCAGCGAGAGCTTGCCGCCGGACTCGAAGAGAAGCTCTGTCGCGACTAGGTGCCGGAGCAGCGCCTCGAACTCAGTGGCGGAGATGCCCTGGAAGTCGGGCACCCGCGACAGCTGCGTCCAGGCGTCCCCGGGGGAGATGGCCCCGAACTGGAGCGAGAGCGCCATGAGTTGCTGCACAAGGACTGCCCAGCAGCGTGACTGCAGGGGAACGGCTTCGACCCAGCCTGTACGCGCCTGCTCGATGAGCGCGACCGCGAGCAACAGCGAGTCCGTTTCCTCGCAGAGGAACGCCATGTTCGCGATTTGTCCCGCGCGGCGCCCCGTCCGGCCCATTCGCTGAAGGAAGGACGACACGGTGGAAGGCGCGTTGGCCTGCAGCACCGCGTCCAGGTCGCCCACGTCAATGCCCAGCTCGAGCGTGGACGTACACACGATGCACGCGTCCCGGCCGTGATGGAACCGCTCCTCCGCGAGCTTCCGCTCCTCGAGTGAGACCGAACTGTGGTGCACGAAGACGTCGGTACCCTGACCCCGCATCCGCTCCGACACGGCCTCCGTGAGCGAGCGCGTCTGACAGAAGAAGAGACTCTTCTTCCCGCGACTCAATGTCGCCCCCGCGCGCGCGATATCCGCCACGCTCCCCGGAAGGGCCACTGAGAGCTTCCGCTGTGTGGGCTGTTTGGGCGGGTCCACCACGGCGCCGTCGCGGTGGGAGGACCCCTTCAACCAGGCGAGGATCTGCTCCGGGTTCCCCACGGTGGCGGACAGGCCCACTCGCTGTACATCTCCGCCCCCCAGCGCCGCCAGCCGCTCGATGACCGACAGCAGGTGCGCCCCCCGGTCCGTCCCGGCAAGCGCATGGACCTCGTCCACGACCACGTACTTGAGCTGCGAGAACAGCGCCTGCACGGGAACACGCGGCGAGATGAGCATCACCTCGAGCGACTCCGGCGTGGTCATCAGGAGTTCGCAGGGCTCCTTGATGAAGGCCCGCTTCGCCCGGTCCGGCGTATCTCCGTGCCACACGAAGCGGCGCAGCCCGACCATCTCGGTGTACGTCCCGAGTCGCTCCTCCTGGTTGTTGAGGAGCGCCTTGATGGGCGCCACGTACAGCGCGCCAACGCCTGAGACGGGCCGCTCCATCAGCTCCGCCAGCAAGGGGAAGATGGAGGCTTCCGTCTTCCCTCCGGCGGTGGGGGCGAGGACGACCGCGTTCTTTCCGTCCAGCAACGCCTGCGCCCCCAGCTCCTGGACTGGCCTGAGCCCGGTGAAGCCGAGTCGGCTGACGATGGCTTCCTGCAGCCGGGGAGGGAACCGGGAGAAGACGCTCATGGGGCCTCTCAGAAGTTCACGACTTCATAGCCCCGGTCCTCGCCCGGCTCTGGCGGGTACTCGGGCCTGCCCTCGCGGAGGCTCGCCTCGGTGTGCGTGAGCGCCGGCTCGATGGGGGGCTTGCCCGGCGCCGGCTGGAAGTCTGGCTCCTGCTCGACGATGTCGAACACGCTCACCAGCCGCCGCAGGAACTGCCGGGGCACCACGCCCACGTCGGCGCGCAGCCCCGCGGAGACCTCCCGCACCAGCGAGTCCAGGTAGTCCGGGCTGACGGTCGTCTCGAAGCGCGTGCGGTCGGTGGTCGGGTACATGGAGCGGAGCTTCATCCCGACCTCCTTCAGCCGCTTCTGGTCGAACGGTTTGAGCGCGAGCTGCGGCTGCTTGAGCGGCGCGAAGCCGTCCACCTGGGTGAACGCGATGCGCTCGTTCAGCGGCTGGAGCCCCTTCACGCCCCGATTCGTGTCGAAGAAGTCGGGCGTGCCCGTGAACACCCAGAGCAGGCCGTGGAAGCCGCTCGCGGCATCGAGGATCTGCCGCATGCCGTTCAGCGACTTCTGCCGCACGTCTGCCTTCATCCGGAGGATGGTCTCTGCCTCGTCGATGACGATGACGAGCCCCGCATAGCCAGCACCCTTCACGATGGCGAGGATGCCCCGCAGGTAAGCGAGCGCGTCGGTGCTCTGGATTTCTCCCTTGATGCCCGCCAGCTTCTTGGCGCCTGCCGCGATGTTTTCGCTTCCGGAAAGCCAGGAGAGCAGGGCGGACGCCTCGGCGAGCTGCCCCTTCTGCTTCAGCTCGAAGATGGTCCGCACCACGCGCACGAAGTCGGCTGGCACCTCGTTCCGCGTCCGGGCGACCAGCTCCTCGTCCAGCTTCGCGAGCACCGAGGCATCGAAGCCGGGGGCGTCCGGGTCCTTCCCCAGGGCGATGAGCGACGCCTCCACGCTGGCGACCCATCGGTCGAGGATGTCCGCGAGCGCTCCCAGGGGACATGCGCTGGTGCTGAGGTTGCCCACCACCTTCCGGTACACGTCATCGAACCGGTGGAAGTGCAGGTCGTTGTCGGAGACGACGACGAAGCTGGTGGCGAAGCCGCGCTCCTGGGCGTCCACCGCCGTCAGCCGGGCCAGGAATGTCTTTCCGCAGCCGTAGCCGCCCCGGAGGAACTTGACCGCGCCTTCGCCAGTTCGGGTGAGGTCCAGCATCCGGTGCAGCTCGCCGCGCTCGCGCTCGATACCCACGGCGAAGGTCTCCAGCCCCCGCTCGGGGACCGTCCCTCCTCGGAGGCACTGGAAGACGTGGTCGGTGTCTCGCTGGCTCAGGGGCATGGTGGGGTCTCCAGTCGGGGCGGCGACGGTTCCTGTCACACTATCGCGGCACGACCTACGCCTTGTCGTCCCGCTCGTCCAGTGGCTCCCGGGCCGTCTCCCGGTAGAAGGGCACGGCCGCCGACCTTCGCGGCACGGGACGTCGGGTGACGGTGGGCCTTATGGTGCAGAAAGCTACGCTGCCCTGGATGGTAGAGAAGCCCTGGAGATGTCACCCACATGAGAAGAACCTCGGTGATACGGAGGGTGATGGCGGTGAGCCTTGCCCTCATGCTCGGTGCCTGCGGTACGACTCCGACGCGCTCCTCGGTGGCCGGGCCTACGGGCCCCCATGACCTGGCCAGGTACGCGCTTGCTTTCGAGCAACGCCCCGATGGGCAGGTAGCGCATGCCTGGATTCCGTTGAAAGACTTCGACCTGACGAAGTTCCAGCACACCTTGAGCACGAGACACCTCCGTCGGAATATCGTGCGCGTGTCCACCTCGGGATTGAATGAGTACTGTGCTGGTCGACATGAGCAGTGCGTGAATGACTGTCTCGCGAGCAGCCGCCCCTTCGTCATTGGTCATCGCAAATACATGGACACAGCCGTGGCGCATCGCCAGAAGTTGGTGGTGTCCGAGCAACTGCATGGAGGCTTTGATTGAGTGCAAGAAGGGACGCGGTGAGTGGGCAGAACAGTACGCGGCCGAGTTCGATGCGATAGACCCTGCCATTGACTGGATCAAGAGGCATCGCACGGAGCTCGTCGTGGGGGCTGTCGTGGTCATTTCCGGTGTGGCTTTCGCCGTGGTGGTCGCTGGCTCAGGGGGAGCGGCACTCGTTCTGGCGCCACTCCTGATCATGGCGGAACGCTCCCCGGCGCTGCCCCTCGACACCCAGCTCGCGGAGGCATGCAGGTGAAAACCTATGAGGCTCTCGCAGAAGCGGCGATTCTCATCGCGGCCCGGCAGCGGACAGCAGGTGTGAAAGGGCGCCCGGAGGAGGAGAAGCTCTGGTTTTATCTGTGCATACTCAGCTACTTCGTCCACGCCACAGGCCAGGTCTATCGATTCGAAGACGCCCTCGCGGGGACGGAGCCCACGGAACAGCGCCACGTCAGCGCACGCCTGAGCGAGCACAAGAATACGCTCGCGCAACCGGCGGTGGAACTGCTGCTCCAGACCCTGAATGAAACGCCTGAGCCTGAACAGAAGCCCATGTTCCTGCTCATCGCCCTCCTCAACTTCATCGCGGAGACGGGACAGATCGAGGAGGCCGAGGACTTCTTCAGCCATCACCTCGACCTCGCCCCCGTGGCTATCGCGCACTTCACCTGCCACGAGGAGGCGGAAGCCTGGCTGAAGGGGAGCGCGGAACCCCCGAGCCCGGCCCGCATCCTCATTGGCGATGAGTATTACCAATTCTGGTATGACAGAGAGGACAATACGCGCGGCATGTATCGCGACTATCCCATCGAGCCGGCGCTGGAGGCACTGACCGCCAGGGGAATTCCCCAACAGCGGCCTTCCTTTGCCACACGCGCGGAGGCAGAGGCGTGGTTGATGAGTCACCCAGCCAATCCCTATTCCTTCGTGGCAATCGCCGGGGAGCACTACTTCGCGGTGCACCACCCACGACTGCGGCGCCACTCTCTCCATCATGTGGCATCCGCCCTGAGTGCATGGGAGGAGCGCAAGAAGGCCGTCGAACGCGAGGCGGCCCTGGAGGCAACCGCCCCGTCAGATGGATCCCGTGAGTAGGGCCGGTCTGGTCAGAGGCGCTGGTAGCGCTTGCCGTCAGCGGTGGTCATCACCTGGACGTCGAAGGTGAGCTTGTCCCGGAACGAGTCGAACCGCGCGGCGAAGGCGCGGGCCTTGCGGGGGTGGCCGAGCAGTTGGACCAACTCCGCCTCGTTCACGCTCCCGAACTGCTGGAGGTGGTCGAACACCTTGCCAGCGTCCGCGTCGCCCAGCTTCTCGC
>NZ_JABUMQ010000303.1:0-14110 GCF_013336645.1 Myxococcus sp. CA039A
CTCGGGGAGTGGGGTGAAGTGGCGGTTCTGGCCGGCAAGACTTGCCGGGGTCCGGCGAGGGTTGCCGTTTCAGGGGCGCGGCGTGGCGCAGACGCGCAGGCCGATGAGGGCCTCGCGCTGTGTGGGCTCCACTCGGTCCCGGTTGGCGGAGTGCGCGGTGAGGTCGCTCTGGTACCAACTGCCGCCCTGCGCGGACGGCTTGGTGGGGTCCACGCTGGAGCGGGTCCACTCCCAGACATTGCCCGCGAGGTCGTCCACGCCGAAGGGGCTGCGCGAGCGCGGGTGGCTGCCGACCTCGTCGGGTCCGAAGCCTCCGGGCTCTCGGCCGTACGTCACGTCGTGGTTGGCGTCGTCCGGGGACAGCCAGTCGCCCCCCGGGTAGCGTCGTCCGTCGGCGCCCCGGGCGGCGCGTTCCCACTCGTGCTCCGTGCAGATGCGCGCTCCGGGGACCTGGCCGGTGTGGTCCAGCCAGGCCACGTAGGCCTCCGCGTCCACGAAGGAGATGGCCGACACGGGGAAGCGCAGCCAGTCCTGTTCGAGACGTCGGTCTCGCTTGCCGTAGCGCAGGCGCTCTCCGTCGAGCACGCTGTAGCTGGCGGAGGCCGGCCGCAGGTTGAGGCGCCACCGTCCGTCCGGCTCCTGGGCCAGGTCCACCACCGTGAGGCGCCGCCGCGAGCCCGGCATGCGCGCGGTGCGCTCCTCGGGCGAGAGGGTCTCCAGGAAGGTGATGTACTGGCCGAACGTCACCTCGTGCCGGGCGATGAGATAGGCGCCGGTCTCCAGCTCGTGCAGCGGGGGCGAGAAGAAGAAGGCCCGGCGCAGGAATTCGCTCTCGGATGCGCCCTGGAGGAAGCGGCCGGGGGGCACGTACACGAAGCCCTCGGGGACGGCGGAGGCTTCGGGCAGCGCGAGGTCCAGGGAGAGGGTTTCGCCCGGGCGCACCAGGATGGGGGCTCGCACGGGGAAGCGACCCGGTGCCTCCACCAGAATCAGATGAGAGCCCGCGGGAAGCTCCAGCTCACGCAACGGCGTCTGTCCCAGGTCTTGTCCGGAGGATGCCGGTGGCGCAGGTGAGTCCGAGGGCCGCGCCGTGTCGCTCGTTGGAGAGATGTCGGGGGTGGCT
This sequence comes from Myxococcus sp. CA039A, assembly GCF_013336645.1. Lineage (NCBI taxonomy): Bacteria > Pseudomonadati > Myxococcota > Myxococcia > Myxococcales > Myxococcaceae > Myxococcus > Myxococcus sp. CA039A. The sequence goes on from NZ_JABUMQ010000303.1 coordinate 1,124, forward strand.
TTCAGCAGTCGCACCCGTGCGCCCGGAGGCGAGGTGCTGATGGAGACGCGCGCGGGTGCCACCAGCTTCTGTTGTCGCAGGCCCGATGTGTCGTAGGCGGCGAGGCGCGTGAGCAGTTGGGTGCGCAGCTCAGGCTGTCGCTGTCGGTCGGCACGCTCCGCGCGCTCCGCGAGCAGGTCCGCGAGGGGCTCGTTCACCCGAGGGCTCCCCGGGTCCAGGCCCCAGGCCGTCTCCAGCGCGGCCTGGGCTCGCAGCGAGAGGGTTTCGACTGCCTGCTCCTCGTCTCGGACGCGCGCCCACAGCGTCTCGGCGGCTTCGCGCCGCTCGGGGCCCGGCGTGTCGAAGAGGGCGAGGGACTCCTGGCGCAGTCGCCGCGCCGTCGCGTCCTTCTCGCGGGCATCGTCGTGGTGTCTTCGTGCTTCGTCGAGGTGCTGCGCGATGCGGGCTTCCAGTTGCGCGCGCGACTGCACGCGAGTCACCGCCACCACCGCCAGTAGCGCGAGCGGCGCCGCGATGGCCACCGTCCAGCGTGCGGCCCGGCGACGACGGGCCGTCTGGTGCGAGCGGGCGAGGAAGTCCTCCTGGCCTGCTCCCTCGGGAAGCACTCCGGCGGCGCGCGCCTCGGTGAGCTGTCGCTCCGCGTAGAGCAGCTCGGAAGGTTGGCCCAGTCGTGCCCATTCGGTGGCGGCGCGAGCGAGGCGGTGCCGTATGGCGCGGCGCTGCTCATCCTGACCCAGCCAGCCGCGCAGCGTGTCCCAGCCCGTGAGCAGGCTTTCGTGCGCGAGCGTGTAGACACCCTCGCCGCTCTCGGCCTCGCCCGCCGTGAGCAGGCGACCGCGCACGAGGCCATCCAGCACCGCGCGGCCGTTGTCATCGCCGGGCCCTCGCAGCAACTCCTCGCGAGTGCGGCGCAGTCGCGTGCCCTCGGGAGTGACCAGCTCCAGCAGCAGCTCCCGTGCGCGGGGACGCTGTTCCGGTCGGAGCTTCTCCACCACCGCGTCCGCATGACGGGCCAGCGCGCCCTCCACGCCGCCGAGTGACGCCAGCGCCTCGGCGGGAATGGTGCCTCGCGCGACGTCGCGTGCCTCCCACAGTGCTTCCAGCGCGAACTGCAACAGTGGAAGTCCGCCGTCGGCGCGTGCGGCGGAAGTCACGAGTGTGTCGACCAACGCGGGGGACTCGAAGCGAACGCCGAGTGCGCGGGCGGGACCTTCCACGGCCTCGCGCAGTCCTCGCTCGGACAGGGCGCGGACGAGGTACAGCGCGCGGGGAAGCTCGTCTCCCAGGCCCGGCAAGGCGACCAGACGGGTGAGGCAGTCACTGCGCGCGGTGGCCAGCACGCGGATGCGCGGAACCCGGTGCAGTGCGAGGGCCAGCTCCTCGGCGAGCCGCGTGGCCTGGGTGGGCTCGGAGAAGGTGACGAGTTCCTCGAGTTGGTCGATGAAGAGGAGCACCGGTGGGGCGCCCGAGGGACGACGGCGCAGGGCTCGGGCGAGGGCTCCGGGTTCCTCGGTGGCCACCTGCGCGAGGAGCGCATCGGGGCCTTCCTCGAGCACGGGTGCCAGGGCTTCGGCCAGCGCCTCCAGCGGGTGCCTTCCGGGAGTCCACGAGACGATGGTCCACGCGGGGTTGTCGTCGCCGCGTCCGGCGCTGGCGATGGCGGGCAGCACTCCGGCGCGACACAGCGATGACTTGCCGACGCCCGAGTCTCCCGCGAGCAGGACGAAGCGCTCGCCGCGCAGCCGGTCCAGGACCTCACCCAGCTCCGCCTTGCGGCCGAAGAAGACGCCCCGGTGCTCGGCCTCGAAGGTGCGAAGTCCCCGGTAGGGATTGCCGGAGGGCAGGGGAGAGGTGTGAGCGGAGTGGGCCAGGGCTTCCAGGGCCTCGCGCAGCGCGTCTCCGGATTCGAAGCGTTGCTCGGGGGCCAGGGCGAGGCAGCGGTCCACCACGGCGGCCAGTCCGGGAGGAAGGTCGAGGTCCTGCTCCACGAGCAGGCGAGGGCGCTGCTCCAGTACGGCGCGCCCGAGGTCGGACAGGGGCACGTCTTCGTGGGGCGCGGTGCCAGTGCACAGCTCGTGGAGGAGCACGCCCATCGCGTAGATGTCGCTGGCCCGGCTGGCCTGCTCACCGCGCCAGAGTTCAGGGGCGAGATAGAGCGGCGTGCCGGGTACGGTGAGCGGAAGGGGCGAGGGTCCTCGGTGCGCGGGGGGCACGCCATCCCAGGGGCCACCGGGAGACGAGTCGTCGCGAGGGCTCGCGACCTCGCGAGGGTCCGTCGTCGGCCGTGGTGCTCCGCTTCGTTCTCCGTGCGCCGAGGGAGCCGGGTCTTGCGACGTGCTTGATGGATGCTCGTTCGCGAGAGCATCTCGTGCATGCGGCGCTGACGGAGCGGCGAGTCGCGGGCGCGTCTCCGCTGGTTGCCCTGGCGCGATGTCCTCGACGGGAGGCCCTACTGGACGCGTCTCCGCGGGCTGCCCATGCGCGACGTTCTCGCCAAGAGGCGCCACTGGACGGGTCTTCGCTGGCTGTCCTGGTGCGACGTTCTCGCGAGGAGGCGCCATGGGACGCATCTCCGCTGGCTGTCCTGGCGCGGCGTTCTCGCCAAGAGGCGCCATGGGACGCGTCTCCACCCGGGACGTTGGCGAGGTGGCGTCGCCAGGAGGCGTCATGGGCCAGGTCTGCACCAGCGCGTTGAGCGGGGTGGCGTCGCCAGGTGGCGTCATGGGACGCGTTTGCACCTGTGCCTTCGGCGTGGTGCCCCCGCCAACATGTGACACCAGGCGCGTTTCCACATCGGGCTCCGTGCCCCCACGCGCATCCTCCCGGCCAGCTCCCCGTCCCGTGTCGAGCGTCTCGCGAGGTGCCTCTCGTTGTCCCGTGTCGCGCGTCGCGCGCGGTGCCTCTCTCCGTCCCGTGTCGAGCGGCGCCTCTCGTCCCTCGTCACGCGCGTCTCGAAGACCCGCTGTGCTCGCGCCCCCCGTCCACACCAGCGCGCGAGGACCGTCCTCGCCCGTCCACGACTCCGCGAGCCCGAAGTCGAGCAGCTTCACCTCACCTTCTTCGGAGAGGATGGCGTTGGCGGGCTTGATGTCGCGGTGCAGGACCCCGCAGCGGTGCGCCGCCGCGAGCCCGCGCGCGAGTCCAATCCCCAGCACCAGCACCTGCCGCCCGTCCATCGGACGCCGCAGCGTGTCCAGCGGCTCGCCTCGGATGAGCTCCGACACGAGATACGGCTGGCCGCGCACCTCACCCACGCGGTGGATGGCCACCACGTTGGGATGCTGGAGCCGGGCAATCGCCCGCGCCTCCTGGAAGAACCGCGCGCGTGCCACCGCGTCCGGCAGTCGCCCCGCGGGCGTCGCGATGAACTTCACCGCCACCAGCCGGTCCAACAAGGTGTCCCGCGCGAGAAAGACCTGTCCCATGGCGCCACGCCCCAGGGGGCGCAGCACCTGGTACTCCTCGAACTCGCGGGGGGGCTCCAGCAGCCCGGGTGGCGCGCTCATTCCGGCGAGGTGCCTCGGCGCGCGGAGCGAGGTTGCAGTCCCAGTTGCTTCAGCTTGAACGAGAAGGTCCGGATGGGCATTCCGATGAGCGCCGCCGCGCGCGTCTGCACGCCCTCCGCCGCCTCCAGCGCCTCCTGCATCCTGCGTCGCTCCAGCTCCCGAATCTCCTGCGCCAGCGGCAGCCGGGGCCGATGCGCCGGAGCCAGCGCATGCTCCGGTTCCGGCTCCACCACCTCCGCCTGCGCTACCGTCCGCCCGCTCGACATGCGCGCCGGCAGGTGGTGCGGCTCCACCACGTCGCCCGTCACCGCCGCCGCCACGTAGTCCATCAGGTTGCGAAGCTCGCGCACGTTGCCCGGCCAGGTGTGCCGCGACAGCGCATGCAACGTGCCCGACGCCAGCTCCAACTCCCCACGCCCCAGCGCCACACAGGCCCGCTCCAGGAAGTCACGCGCGAGCATGGGCACCTCGCGAGGCCGCTCCCGCAAAGGAGGCAGCAGCACCGTGGCCGCGCCCAGCCGGAAGTACAGGTCCTGCCGGAAGCGCCCCGCCGCGACTTCCGCCTCCAAATCCCGATGCGTGGCGGCCACCACGCGGATGTCGATGGGCCGCTCCCGCGTATCTCCCACGCGGGTGATGCGACGCACCTCCAGCGCGCGCAGCAGCTTGGCCTGCGCGGACGCGGGCAGCTCGCCCACTTCATCCAGGAACACCGTGCCGCCCTGCGCGCTCTCCAGCAACCCCGCGCGCGACGTGGTGGCACCCGTGAACGCGCCGCGCTCGTGGCCGAACAGCTCGCTCTCCACCAGGCCTTCCGGAAGGGCCGCGCAGTTGACGGGCACGAAGGGACCGGAGGAGCGACGCGACCAGTGATGCACCGCGAACGCGGCGTTCTCCTTGCCCGCGCCCGTCTCTCCGCACACCAGCACCGGCAGCTCGCTCGCGGCCAGCCTGCGCAAAAGCGCGTAGAGCTGCGCCATCGCCGGGTCCGCCACCAGCACCGTGCGCTCGCCCAGCGACACCCGGGTGATGTCCTCCGCCGCCGAGGCGAAGCCCCCCGGCGCCGCTGTCCGCGCGGCCGTGCGCGCCGCGGCCACCAGCGTCTCCGCGTCACAGCCATCCGACGGACACGTGGCGGAGCCCAACCGCGCGCGAGGGCACGCACTCAAGAGCGCCTCCACGCGCTCCCCCATCCCCTCCTCGCCTGGATCTCCCGACACCTCGGGCAACAGCCACAGCAGGTGCTCACCGTCCAGCCAGCCCGCCGCCTCCGCGGGCCCCGCGTCTGAGCCCAGCACCGCCTCCACCGCTTCGCGCTCGGAGGAACCCTGCTCGGCCAGCGCGAGCGTCAGCACCGTGAGCGGCCGGCCATAGCGCAGCGCGCGTTCCACCTCCTCGCGCAACTGCCCCATCAACCGGTCCGCGTCGAGCGCCCTGCGCGCGGGCATGGGCCGGCGCTTCGCCCGCACCACCGCCACCACCGCTCCGAAGGAGAGCACATCTCCCGACAACAGCGGCCGCGCATCCTCGAGCTGGCGGCCGTTGATGGACGTCCCATTCTGGCTGCCCAGGTCCACCACCCGCGCGCCCTCGTCCGTCACCAGGATGCGCGCGTGACGGCGCGACACGCTCTCGTCCTTCAGCTTCAGGTCCGCCTTGTCGTCGCGGCCCACCAGCACCACGCCCTCGGCCGGCAGCGGGAAGCGCCACGACGACTCGCCCTCCAACACCAGCAGGTACGCCGCGCCCGTCCCGGAAGGCTCCGAGGGGGTGCCGATGGGGCGGGTGTCTCGAGCACTGGGAGGCGGAGCGGACATCAAGCGGTCGTCCATGCTGGCACGCCCGCGTCGAGTCGAGCAACCCAGGGGTACCCAGGAAACAAGGAGCCGCTTGGGACCCGAGCGAAGGATGCTCACTTGCGCAGCGTCATGGGCAGACGCTCTCCCGCCCGGGAGAGGTAGACGCGGGAGCTTCGGCGGCCCCCTTCGTTCTGGGGACGTACGACGGCCTGCCCCCGCAGGCCCTGTACGCGCAACAGCGAGGTCAACAGCTCCGCCTGGGCATCACCGTTGTCATGCTCCACCTCCAGCGTGCACAGGTGGGTGCGGCACTCCACGCGGGTGAGCCGCGAGCCCGTGAAGTCCGGGCCCTGAAAAGACCTGGTGACGAGCGACTCGGTGGGGACCGCCCACTGCGTGTCCCGAGGCTCCGTGTTCGCGGCGGCCTCCAGCTCCGCGTCCAGCTCCATCACCCGCTCCCGCCGACGCTGCTCCTGCGCCGCCTGCTCGGCCTCCTTCGTGGGCGCGGTGTCCGGGCCCTCGGAGCCCTCCTCCTTCGCGGTGACGCTCCCCCCCGGAGGCGTCGCCGGTACATGGGGCTGCTGCTCCAGGCGGCCCTGTGCGCGGCGCAGGGCCTCCAACTCCGCGCGCAGCGCGCGCACTTCCTGCTCCAGGTCCGCTGGAGGTCCGGTGTGAACTTCCGCGACGGCCGGAGGTGTCGCGCCCTGCATGGGCACATCCCCCCTCAGACTCCACACTCCGGCGACGGCCACGGTGGCTCCAGCCAACCCCAGGACTCCCCAGCGGACCTTGGACATGGTGGCTACTCCGAGATGTAGAAGCTGGAGAGCGTGGACTGGAAGCCGGAGTAGGGGCCCGGCAGCTCGCAGCGCAGGGCGATGTAGCCGTTCACGGACGCGAAGGCCGTCGCCAGGTTCAGCGAGATGGTCTTCGGGTTGGCGGTGTCGGCGCCGGCGGTGCAGCCGGAGTCAGCGGTGATGGCCGTCCCGTCGGGCTCGGTCAGCGTCGCGGTGCAGCAGACGTTCTCGGTGAGGTGCGGGTCTCGCGCGGTGATGAGGAAGGAGACGTTCTCGTTGAACGAGGGGGCGACGACGTTGCGCTGCACGGGACAGACGACCTCGATGGCGCCGCCGGTCTGGTTGATGAGCCGGCCGCTGCGGAAGATGCTGGGCGCGGCGAAGCCCGACACGGACGTGCACAGCGCGCCCGCGTAGGTCGCGGGACCGGCGACCGCCGGCAGGGCACCGAGCAGCGCGAGCGCCGCCACCGACTTCTTGAACGTATTCTTCGTCATGGGATTTTCCTTGTCCTGCGCGCCACCCCCGAGATGTCGCGTCATGCGCAAACCCGGGTGGCGTGCTGGGACAGGGAAGAGCAACGAAGATGCCAGCGTCTGGCGGCCCGCCTTTCGAGGGAGGGGACACGCCCCCCGGCAGGAGTTGCCGCACGGCGCGGTCTTCGGACCGGCAAGGCTTGCCGTCCCCGGCGAATCTTGCCGGGGTGTGAATGACGAAGCCCCGGCCACCTACGGGCGCCGGGGCTCCAGGCTCACGACAGGGGTTGTCGCGGGCTACTTCGCGGCGTCGAGCTGTGCGACCTTGCTCTGCGTCTGCAGCGCCGGGGGCGAGGCATTCAGCGTGCCCAGGTACAGCCGCCCGTGGAAGCCGTCCGGCCGCGCGGCGTCGAAGAGCTGCACGCCCTCGTTCACCTTGGAGAGCTGCAGCGCTTGATTCGTCGGGCTGATGGCGAAGACGTTGCACTCCACGTCCTCCCAGACGCTGTAGCGACAGGCGAACTGGGTGCCGCGCTTGAAGCCCACATCCAGGGCGCGCACGGACGAGGGCAGGGCCCGGGCCACGCGCGCGCCGAACGGCTCGAAGTCGCCGTCCCAGCCCACCTTCGCGGTGCGCGCGTGCACGCTGCCGGTGAGCACCAGCGTCCAGGACTGGGCGCGCTTGGACTGGAAGGCGAGCAGGTGTTTGGCCATCTGCGCCTCGCGCTCGTTGCCCTGCACCTTCTCCCCGTCGATGGCGGCCAGGGCCACGTCCTTGCCGGAGACGCGCAGGCGGCGCACCTGCTCGACGAGCCAGAGCATGGCGCGGCTGCTGCGACCGTCCTGGTACACGCGGCGCCAGAAGGCGCTCTCCGACAGCAGCTCCTGCGCGTCCTCGGACGTGCCCTCACTGGCGAGGTAGCGCTCCAGCAGCGGCTGCTCGGAGATGGGCGCCGACAGGGCAAGCGTCACCGGCAGCCCCTTCGACGTGGCCTCGCACAACATCCGCAAGGCGGTGGACGGCACCTCCTGGGTGCCCAGCGGGTCCGCGACGAACAGCACCTGCCCCGCGGCCAGCAGGGGGCTTGCGCCCTCCACGGGCTCGCCGCACTCCGCCGCGCGGACCGTGCCCGCTTCGCCCGTCTCTCCCCAACCCTCCATCATCACCGAGCGCATGGGCACCGGCGCGTTGCCGCCCACCAGCTCCAGCGCCGGCACCATCTCCAGCCGCTCGAGGAGCTGCCGCTCGATGCCCAAATCGCGCACGCCGTGCACCATCCGGAAGCGCTCCATGCCCGGCGCGTTCGGGAACGGGTCCTCGAGCGCGACCTGCCGGCGGAAGCCCTGCGCGTTGGTCTCGGTCCGGAAGGCCTCCAGCCGCGCATCCAGGGGGTTCGAACTCTGGTCGGAGAGCAGGTCCCGGTTTATCGAGCCCGCCACGCGCGGCCCCTGCTCCACGACGTTCTCCATCTCGTTGTAGCGGAGCCGGAAGACGCGGACGAGCGTCTTGCGAGGCCCCAGCCGCTCGCCCTTGACGTAGTAGCGCTCGAGGGTGCGCAGGTTCTTGTTGTTCTTCCCGGGCTCGTGCGCGGAGGAGAACAGCTCCAGTCCGCCGTCCTTCTCCAGCACGTCGTAGCGTTCCGACTCCAGGATGCGCCGGGCCGTCATCATCGCGTCCTCGACGGGCACCAGGTACACCGTCTCCTCGACGGGGGTTTCGAACTGGCCTGTCTCCGGGTTGATGTTCGCCCCGAGCGGACGGGTGAGCGACGCACACCCCGTGAGCATCAATCCCAGCAGCAGTCCGTACCGGCGCATCTTGGCTCCCTGTTCCAGGCGTGAGATGCCCGGCGCGTCACTCCCACACAAAACGCCCGGTGGCGGATGAGTATATCGCGGCCTCCCGCACGGCTCAGTGCGTCGCCCGCGTGGGTGTGTCGACAGGGGCACGGGCCTGGGCGTGCAGTGCGGGCGGCGACGCACTCAACGCGCCCAGATACAGCCGGCCGTGGAATCCCTCCGGAAGGGGCGCGCCGAACAGCTCCAGGCTCGCGGGCTGGCCCACGGGGTGTCGAGTCTGTTTCGAGGGGCTGATGGCGAAGACGTCGCACTCCACGTCCTCCCAGACGTTGTAGCGACAGGAGAACTGGGTGCCGCGCTGGAAGCCGATATCGAGCGCCTGGACGGAGGGCAGCTGACCTGCGAGCCGTGCGCCCAGCGGCTCGAAGTCGCTGTCCCAGCCGACCTTCTGCGTGCGCGTGTGTGTGCCTCCGGCGAGCACCAGCGTCCACGCGGGGGCGTGCTGGCGCTGGAAGTCGAGCACGTGCCGGGCCATCCACGCCTCGCGCTCGTTGCCGCTCGCCTTGTCGGCGTCGAAGGCCACGAGCGACACGTCCTTGCCGCTGGCGCGCAGGCGGCGCACCTGTTCGATGAGCCACAGCATGGCGCGGCTGCTGCGGCCATCCTGATACACGCGGCGCCAGAAGGAGCCGTTGCCCAGGAGCGTCTGCGCGTCGCTCGCGAGTCCGGCGCTGGCCAGGTAGGCGTCGAGCAGGGCCTGCTCGGTGGAGGGAATCGACAGGCCGAGCACCACGGGAAGTCCCTTCGCCGTCGCGTCACACACCAGCCGCAGCGCGGCCGAGGGCACCTCGCGCGTTCCCAGGGGGTCCGCGAGCAGCACCGTGGCGCCCGCGGTCATCACCACGTCCGTGCCGGTCAGGGGCGCGCCGCACTCGGGTTCGGGAGCGGACGCCGGGGCTTCCTCCGCCCACTCCTCCATCATCACCGAGCGCACGGGCACGGAGGCGTTGCCGCCCACCAGCTCCAGGGAGGGCACCATCTCCAGCCGCTGGAGGAGCGTGCGCTCGATGCCCAAATCCCGGTTGCCGCGCGCCAGGCGATAGCCCTCCACCTGGGGCGCTCCGGCGAAGGGGTCTCTCTTGAAGGGATTGTCCACGCCGTCGGCGTTCCGGTGCGCTTCTTCCCGGACACCGGCGGCCAGGGGCGGCGTCTCCGCCACGGTGTCGATTTCGCTGTAGGAGAGTCTGAAGACGCGGACCAGCGCCCTGCGCTCACCCAGCTTCTCGCCCTTCACGTAATAACGCTCGAAGTTGCGGGAGCCGGCGCTGCCCTTGCCGGGCTCATGGGCGGAGGTGAACAGCTCCAGCCCGCCTTCCTTCTCGAAGACGTCGTAGCGCTGCTCCTCGAGGATGTTGCGTGTCATCGCCATCGCATCGGCGAGGGGGACCAGATAGACGGTCTCCTCTTTCGGCGCGGGCTCGCCCGCCTCGTCGATGGGGACGCCCAGGCCCCGCGAGAGGACCGCGCACCCCGAGCACACCAGCCCTAGCATCACCGCCATCCAGCGCATGGGAAGCCTCCATGGGCGCCTGGCTGCTCGCGACTCCCAGCCGCCGCCTGTCACTCGACACGGAACGCTCCGGCGCTCCGGCTATATCGAGACGCGAGGGGGTGGGTTGGTGCCGGGGCCGTGGCTGTAGTGAACTGCGGTTCGTGCCCGCTCCCCTCGCTGTCTCCGCCGCGTCTCAGGAACGGACGGTCGGTCCGCTCCAGCTCCTCGCCCTGGGCGTCAATGGCATCGTCGGTGTCGGCATCTTCTTCGCCCCCGCGGAGGTCGCCGCGACCACGCCGGGCATGGGCGCGGTGCTGGCCTTCGCGCTCACGGGGCTCTCGCTGATTCCCGTGGCGCTGGCCTTCGCGGTGCTCGGTCGTCGCTTCGACGCGGATGGGGGGCCCGTCGTCTTCGCGCGGGCGGCCTTTGGCGAGCGAGTCGCCTTCCTCGTCGGCTGGGTGGCCTACGTCAGCGCGTTCCTGAGCACGGCCGCCGTGGTGGCGGGACTGTCGCAGGCGGTGGCGCCGTCGCTGGGGCTGGAGGGTCCGGTGGGGCAGCGCCTGCTCGCCTCGGCGCTGGTGACGGCGCTCGCGGCCATCGTCGCCTCGGGCATCCAGGTCTCCGCGCGGACGTGGACGTCGCTCACGGTGCTGAAGCTGCTGCCGCTGGCGGCGCTGCTCATCGCGTTCTCACTCGCCTCGGGGCCCCGGCCCGTCATCGCGCCCACGTCGGGGCTCGCGGATGGCGCGTGGCTGCGCGCGGGGCTCACGGTGATGTTCGCGTACCAGGGCTTTGAAATCGTGCCGGTGATTGCCGGACAGGTGCGCTCGTCGGAGCGCAGCGTGCCGCTGGCCACGGTGGGCTCGCTCCTGGGCGCGGTGCTCTTGTACGTGGGGCTCGTCTGGGCGTGTGTCGCGGCGCTGCCGGAGCTCGCGACGAGCGCCGCGCCCCTGGCCGCGGCGGCGGGAGTGTGGGGCGGGACGGGCCTGTCGAGGGTGGTGTCGGCGGGCACCAGCGTGTCCGCGCTGGGCATCTGCGTGGGGATGATGGTGACGACGCCGCGCTACCTGTCCGCGCTCGCGTCGGGAGGCCGGTCGCTGTTGGGGCTGGAGGGCATGTCACCCCGGGGCGTGCCCCTGCGGGCGCTGGCCGTCACGTGGGGCGCGGTGCTGCTCTTCGTCAATCTGGGGAACCTGTCGGAGCTCTTCGCGCTCTCCAGCATCGCCGTGCTGATGCAGTACGGCGTCACGGCGGCGGCGCTGGCGTGGCTCTCGTGGAAGCGTCAGCGGGGCCTGCGGCCGGTGCACGCGATATTGGCGGTGCCCACGCTGGGGCTCGGCCTGACGCTGGTGGCGTTCGGCGCGAGCCTTCGGGAGGCCGCCACCACCGGAGTCGCGGTGGTGGCGGGCCTGGTGCTGCTGGGGCTGTCCAGGCCGAGGGCCTAGAACTGGCTCCAGAGGTACTGGTTGGTGATTTCGTGGTGGAACTGGATTTCGGACGTCTTCACGCGGGCGCCCAGCTGCTTGGGGCAGCGCTCGGCGGAGGCCGTCTTCAGCTCCGCGAACTTGGACTGCACGTTCTCACCGAGGATGTTGGCGATGAACGAGCTGCCCTTGAAGAGGCGGATGGCGTCGAAGATGTTGTCCGGCAGGAAGCGGGTGCGGCTGCGCTTGGACTCCGCGTCCTCCTGCGGCTGCGGGCCTTCCAGGCCGGTGCGGAGCAGGGAGTAGAGCACCAGGTAGGGGTTGGCGTCCGGGGCGACGGAGCGGCACTCGACGCGCGCCGAGCGCTCGTTGCCGTAGGGGATGCGCACCATGGCGCCGCGGTTGTTGGCGCTGGCCTTGATCTGATTCGGGGCCTCGTAGTGCGGGTCCAGGCGGCGGTACGCATTCACGCTGGAGTTGAGGACCAGGCAGATGTCGTTGGCGTTGGTGAGCAGCCGGTCGATGAACTCCCAGCCCATGGGGCTCAGGTTGTCCTGGCCGGCCTTGTCGTAGAACAGGTTCTTGTTGTTCTTCGACAGCGACATGTTCATGTGCATGCCGTTGCCGTTGACGCCCGTCACCGGCTTCGGGAGGAAGCTGGCGGTGGTGTCCATCTGCGCGGCGACCTGGCGGCACAGGAGCTTGTAGAGCTGAATCTGGTCCGCGGAGATGAGCGCCTCGCTGTACGAGAAGTTCATCTCGAACTGGCTGGGGGCGACCTCCGGGTGGTCCTTCTCGTTCTGGAAGCCCATGGCGCGCTGGGCCTCGGCGGCCTTGTCGATGAAGGCGCGCAGCGGGTCTCCGGGCAGCGAGTGGTAGTAGCCGCCGGTGGAGATGAAGTCGAACTTGCCCGTCTCGTGGTAGTGGCGCTCGGCGTCACGGCCCTTGAAGAGGAAGCCCTCGACTTCGGGCGCGGCGTGGAAGACGGTGCCGTCCTTCTGGTACAGCGCCTCGGTGATGCGCTTGAGCTGGCCGCGCATGTCCGCGTGGTACGGGCTGCCGTCGCGCTCCAGCACTTCGCTGAACACCAGCACCTTGCCGGGTCCGAAGATGTCGGAGGGCAGCCAGTAGAAGGAGCCCCAGTCGATGTTCAGCCGCAGGTCGCTCTCCGACTGCTGGGAGAAGCCGCGGATGGAGGAGCCGTCGAAGGTGAGGTTGTCGGCGCTCTTGAGCAGGAACTTCTTGTCGTAGTCCAGCATGTGCAGCCGACCCTCGAGGTCGGTGAAGCACACGGTGACGGCCTTCAGGTTGCGCTCGTCGGTGAGGTACTTGATGCGCTCCTCGCGGACCTTGTCGGCGGCCACGTGCTGGACGCGCTGCTCCTTCACCTTGAGGTTGCGCTCCTCCAGCTCGTCGTAGGGAATCTCCAGGAAAGTCCGCAGCCCCTTCGTCTCCATGTGTCCGTGCCTCCAGGCCGGTGCCCGCCGTCAAACGGCGGCAGCGAATCCGTGGGCGCAGGTATTTACATTTGGCGACGGGAAATCAAGCCTAAATTTAGGCGAGTGAAGGCTAAATCCTTGGTCTAAAAACGTTTAAAGCCCGTTTGGCAACACTTGGGAGGGCCTCCGGGAGG
>NZ_JABUMQ010000304.1:0-14078 GCF_013336645.1 Myxococcus sp. CA039A
GCCCGTGCCCGCCCTGCTCAAGTGCCTGGCCGCGTGCGCGGTCATCACGGCCGTGATGATGACGGTGGCGACGGTGACGCTCGCGGGCCTGGGCGCCTTTCCCACCTCGGAGCTCCGGCAGCATCTGTTCGTCGACGGTGGCATCGGCCTGGTGCTGAGCCTGCCCGCGGGGGTGTGCACGTTCGTGTATTCCCGAATGGCGGGCCGCATCCACGGGCGGGATGCGCGCGTGCGCGAGGCGGAGGCGCTGCGCGAGCGTGCCGAGTGGCTGGAGGCCGAGGCGCGCTTCGACTCGCTGTCCGCGCGCCTGCAGCCACACTTCCTCTTCAACACCCTCAATTCCATCGCCACGCTGGTGCGCGAGGACCCGCGCGCCGCGGAGGCCATGGTGGAGCGACTGGCGTCCGTGCTGCGCTCCTCGCTGGATGCGGGGGCGGGGCGCCATGTCCCGCTGCTGCGCGAGCTGGACCTGGTGTCCGACTATCTGGAACTCGAGCGGGTGCGACTGGGCGCGCGGCTGCGCTGCTCGCTCGACGTGCAGCCGGGCCTCGAAAGGTTCGCGGTGCCTCCCTTCGCGGTGCAGACGCTGGTGGAGAACGCCGTGAAGTACGCCGTGTCCCCGAGGCGCGAGGGTGGCGAGGTCCGGGTGTCGGTGCGCGCGGATGCCTGCCGCGTGTACCTGGAGGTGCGGGACGACGGCCCTGGTATCGAAGGGCCGCCGCCTCCAGGGCACGGGCTCGACATGCTGACGCGGCGACTGGTGTCCTCCTACGGGGCGGAGGACGCGGGCCTGTCCATTGCGCGGGGCGAGGGCGGTGTCGGCGCGTGCGTGCGGGTGTGGCTTCCACGCACGGAGGCCGCATGAGTGCACCAGGGCTCCTTCGCGCCGTGCTGGTGGATGACGAGCCGCTCGCGCTGCGGCGCCTCGCTCGCATGCTCGAGGAAACGGGGCGTGTGACGGTGGTGTCCACGTACACCGACCCGGTGGAGGCCGCGGAGGCACTGCGCGCCGAGCCCCCGGACGCCCTCTTCGTGGATGTATCGATGCCGGGCATGAGCGGCTTCGAGCTGGTGCGGGCGCTCCCCATGCCGCCGCCCGTGGTGTTCACCACCGCCTTCGACACGTACGCGCTGCAGGCCTTCGAGGTGAGTTCCGTGGACTATCTGCTCAAGCCGGTGGACGCGCGAGGCCTCACGCGTGCGCTGGACAAGCTCGCGCGCATGCACCCCATGCTCGCGCAGGAGCGGCTGCGTGCGCTGGAAGCGGCACTCCAGCCCCCCACGCCGCTGTCGCGGCTCACCTCCAGGACGGGCACCCGCGTGCGTGTGGTGGAACTCGCGGACGCCACGCACCTGTATGCCGAGGACCGGCTCGTCTACGTGGCGCGTGCCGGGCGCACCGATGTGGTGGACATGTCGCTCGCGGAGCTCGAACGCCGACTCGACCCGACGCGCTGGCTGCGCATCCACCGCGCCACGCTCGTCCATCTCGATGCGATTGTGGAGGTCCTGGGGGGCTACGGCGACGCGCGTGTGCACCTGAAGGACGGGACGGTGCTCTCCGTGGCGCGCGACCGGCTGCGCGAACTCCGTGAGCGGTTGGGTGGCACCCGGAGTCCCGCTGGCCGTCCATGAGGCAGCAAGCCCTGGAGGGGCACTCCAGTGCGCGAGACCGGCCCTGGGGCATCCCCCAGCGCGCCGGTGAGGGGACACCAAACGGTGATTGAGCCGCACTTCGGTTCCGTGCGAGCGGTCAGGTACGCAGGACCGCGACCGCTTCGACTTCGAAGAGCATCCCGTCCAGCGCCTCGAATACGTCCCGTAGGAGCCACCGCTTTCAAGGTAACGGCGGAGACGCCCCGAGAAGGGGGGCCGCGTCCGCGGCGCAGAACGCTACTCAGCAAGCCGGAGCGCGGCGCGCACACCCGACTCGAGTATGGCGTCTGATTCAGCGGGGGCCGGGGTTGCGCGTGCGAGCTGCAACGTGCCGACCAGGAGCCCGAAGAATGCGGCGGCGTCCGCGCGACTCGCCTTCTTGCCACGTTGTATCCAGAGGCATCTGGCGATGTCATCGAGGCTGGGCTCAAGATGGGACGTGAGTGCGACGCGTGTCGCGCGAGCCTGCCGCGCTATCTCTGGCGCCAGCGCCGCGACGGGGCAGCCCCCCTCCGGCGCATCGCGGTGCTCGGGGCTCAGGTAGGCGCGAACCGCAGTCTCCACGTCGCCATCGCGAAGCGCGCGAACGAGCACTTCATGCCGGGCCTGAAGCGACCGGGCCAGGGCCTCTCGGACCAGCGCCCCCTTCGACTTGAAGTGTGTGTAGAACGTGCCGACGGTCAGGTCGGCCTCCGCCATGACCTTCGCGAGCCCCACGGCGTCGATGCCGAGCTTTTGAAAGAGGCGCGTCGCCGCTTCCAGGATTCGCTCGCGAGTCACTTCGTTGTGTTCTGGGGCGTATCGCATCGGCACCTTCGAACTCGAGCAGCCTTCCCGGCGCGGAGGGTAACGAGCATCGCGGCGGCGGGCCCGAGGACCTGACAGGCATCAATGCAGCGCGAGTCAGCGCGGGGCTTCTCTCATGCTGGACTCATGCGCAAACGGCTTCGAGGTCTCAGTCCGCGACGCGAATCACCACCTTGCCGACAGCCCGGCCCGACTCCACGTAGGAGATCGCCTCGGTCGCGGCTTCCAGCGGAAACGTCTTGTCCACGACCGGTTGGAGCACCCCTTGTTCGACCATCGCGCCAATCTTCTCCAACTGCTCGCCGCTCGCCCGCATGAACAAGTACTCGAAGCGCGCGTTCTTTTCCCTGGCGAGGCGATCAACCTTGCGGTTCAGCAGCCCGAGGAGCCACACGAGTGGCAGGCTGAGGCCCCATGCGCGTGCAAACCTGCCGTCGGGGCGCCCGCCCACGGTCACCACCACGCCGCCCGATTTCACGGCCTTGAACGAGCGGAGCAGTGTCTCACCCCCCTGCGTGTCGAAGATGACGTCCTGGTCTTTGACCACCTCTTCGAAACGGGTGGTCTTGTAATCAATCACCCGCGCCGCGCCGAGCGACTTCACGAGCGCGTGGTTCTTGGGGCTCGCGGTGGTCGTAATCTCAGCGCCAAGGTGTTTGCCGAGTTGAATCGCGAAGGTTCCGACACCGCCCGAGCCCGCGTGGATGAGCACCTTCTGCCCCGCTTGCACGTTGGCGATATCGATCAGCGCCTGCCAGGAAGTGAGCCCCACCAGCGGCAGCGATGCTGCTTGGACATAGTCGATGCGAGCCGGTTTCGCCGCCGCCGCGCTCTCGCGGACCAAGGCATATTCAGCGAAGGCGCCGATGCGATCCTTGTCGAGCCTCGCGTAGATCGCATCGCCCTCCTTGAACCTGGTGACGCCGGGCCCGACCGAGACGATGTCACCGGCGAGGTCGTTGCCGAGGATCAGGGGAAACGAATAGTGGAGGAGCACCTTCACGGCGCCGTCGCGCATCTTGAAGTCGAGCGGATTGACGCTGGCGGCGCGCACACGCACCAGCAACTCGCCTGGGCCCGGCGCGGGGCGCTGCAGGTCCATGAGCTCCATCGGAGCCTTGTAGCGGCGGATTGCAAGGGCCTTCATGGGTTCCTCCCCGGCGTCGAGGGCTTGTCGCTTGCCGCAACCAGGACGACGTCGGCAACCCCGACAGCGGTTTCGATGGATGGTGCGCTCACTACGTCGAGGGAGTGCATGTCGAACACCCGCCCGCCCGCGGACGTGGCCTCGCTGAGGCCCGACACGGCGTCCGTAACGAGTGCCATCGAGCTGTTCATGACGCCCTTCCGCTCAGGGACTCACTCTTCATGGCAGTATGCGTATACTGCCATGAAGAGCGACGCAAGGGATGCGCGTCGAGTTCCCGCTGTGCGGGCTCGTGCCCCTCTTTCATGGAGCCGCGATGCGGTTCCGCGCGAGCGCTCAGGCCATCGACCGCTTCGACTCCGGGGAGTTCAGTGGACCGCGGGCTGCTCCGCGGCGGGTGCCTCGTCGGAGGGTGCCGCGACGGCGAGCCTCTCGTGTTTGTCTCGGGCGCGCTCCAGTGCCTGGTCGATGCTGAAGCTCGCGGGGCGCTGACGGGGCGGGAACCGCTCGAAGGTCTTCAGGAACTCGCCGACAATCTCTTGCGCGGGAACCAGGGCGAACCCGCGCTCGGCGAACCAGCGGTCGTAGTACATGGAGGCGTCGGTGTCGGCCCGTTCGAAGGGGTCGCTCCGGAGGTTGAAGAGCTTCGGGATGCGCAGCTCCGCGAGCGGCTCTCGCCAGACGCTCAAACCGTGGGCTCGCTGCTCCATGAAGACAACCTTCCAGGCGCCAACGCGCAGCGCCATCAGGTCCCCGTCGTCGCTCCAGTAGAAGAAGCCGCGACGCGGGTTCTCCTTCACCTCGCCCTTGAGGAAGGGCAGCAGGTTGTAGCCGTCGATATGGACGTTGAACGTCTTGCCGCCAGCCGTGTGGCCGCGCTCCAGCTTCTTGACGATGTCGCCCTCGCCAGCCGCCGCGAGCAGCGTGGGCAGCAGGTCGGTGTGCGAGAACATCTCGTTCGACACGGTCCCCGGCTCGATGACCCCCGGCCAGCGGATGACGCAGGGGACTCGCCAGCCACCTTCCCAGTTGGTGTCCTTCTCGCCGCGGAACGGGGTGCTGCCGCCATCCGGCCAGCTCATCACCTCCGCGCCGTTGTCGGTCGAATAGATGACGAGGGTGTCGTCAGCGATGCCGAGCTGGTCCAGCTTGTCGAGCAGCCTGCCGACGTGCCCGTCATGCTCCACCATGCCATCCGGGTAGAGCCCCAACCCGGTGACGCCCTGGGACTCCTTCTTCAGGTGCGTGAAGACGTGCATGCGCGTGGAGTTGAACCAGATGAAGAAGGGCTTGTCGTCCGCATGGGCCCGGTCAATGAAGCCCAGCGTGGCTTCCACGAACTCCTCGTCCACCGTCTCCATG
Source organism: Myxococcus sp. CA039A (assembly GCF_013336645.1). NCBI lineage: Bacteria > Pseudomonadati > Myxococcota > Myxococcia > Myxococcales > Myxococcaceae > Myxococcus > Myxococcus sp. CA039A. The sequence goes on from NZ_JABUMQ010000304.1 coordinate 4,973, forward strand.
CGCTTCTTCGTCAGCGGCCCCGTGTCCTCGATGCGCTGAGTGCCGTCGGGGTTGGCGAAGCAGTGCAGCACGCCGCGCGGCCCGTAGCGCTGACGGAAGCCCGGGTCCTTGGGGTAGTCCGAGTTCTCCGGCTCCTCCTCCGCGTTGAGGTGGTAGAGGTTGCCGAAGAACTCGTCGAAGCCGTGCATCGTGGGCAGGTACTCGTCGCGGTCGCCCAGGTGGTTCTTGCCGAACTGGCCGGTGGCGTAGCCCTGCGGCTTGAGGAGGTCCGCGATGGTCGGGTCCTCGGCCTGGAGCCCCAGCTTCGCGCCGGGCAGCCCCACCTTGGTGAGGCCCGTGCGAATGGGGGACTGACCGGTGATGAAGGCCGCGCGGCCCGCCGTACAGCTCTGCTGTCCATACCAGTCGGTGAAGCGCGCGCCCTCCTTCGCGATGCGGTCGATGTTCGGGGTGCGGTAGCCCATCGCCCCTTGGTGGTAGCAACTGGGATTGAACCACCCGATGTCGTCTCCCCAGATGACGAGAATGTTCGGTTTCTTCTTCTTCTTCATGACGTCTCCCCCGCGCCGTGGGCGACTGGCTCCTGGACGTCATGAAGGTGAGGGGGCAGGGGGAGGAGGCAAAGCTGGTGACGGTCAGATGCTCGCTGTGGCTGCTCCCCTCGGGGCTCCGCATGGCCCTGCGTTCGTTCATGTCGTCGACACTTCAGCGTAGCGCCGCGGGGCAGGTCGCGGGCTCGAGGTAGAAGGCTTCCCACGAGCCACCGTCGGTGGGATTGCAGATGCCCCCGTTGCCGCCATTGCCACTCTGGATGGGAGCGCCCGTGGTGACTTCCTTCCAGTTGCGCGCGGTGCCTGTCGACGCCTCGAAGCCATATCGATTGCGGCCGCCGTGGATGCCGCAGTCGTGGCGAGTGAACGGCTCTGCCGTGGTGAGCGTGGCGCTGGCGGTGAGCTGGTCCGTGACCACCGCCAGGAACGCGCCGCTGGCTCCCTTGAGCTTGTATTTCGCGCCGCTCGTGACGAGTTCGAAGACTTCGCCACTGGCCTGCGTCGTGCCGAGGGCGGCCACCTTTCCAGCGCCGTCGACGGTGAGCCACTTGTCGCTGCGCTCGCTCTGGATGCGGAAGCAACCCGCGCCGCCGCTGGTCTCGGTGCGGCACGCCGCATCGCAGCCATCGCCCGACTGGGTGTTGCCGTCGTCGCATTGCTCACCGCTCTCGACGGTGCCGTTGCCGCACACGGGTCCGCTGCTGCCATCCGGGCAGGTCACCGGTTCCAGGTAGAAGCCCTCCCAGGCGCCGCCATCGCCCGCGTTGCAGGCGCCGCCATTGCCGCCGTCACCGCTCTGGATGGGCCCGTCCGGCGTGGTCTCCTTCCAATGGGGCGCGCTCCCCGCCGAGGCCTGGAAGCCGACACGATTGCGCCCGCCATAGCCGCAGGGGAGCTGCGTGAACGACTCTCCGCTGGAGAAGTTGGCGCTCATCGCGAGCTGGTTCGTCACCACCGCCAGGAACGCGTCGCCCGAGCCCTTGAGCTTGTACCGGGTGCCGGTTGGAACGAGCTGGAAGATCTGCCCGCCTGCTTGCGTCGCGCTGCCGGCGACGACCTTGCCGGCGGTGTCGACGATGAGCCACTTGTCGGAGCGCTCGCTTTGAATCTGGTAGCAGCTCCCGCCCGAGGTCTCGACGAACGTGGCCGTGTAGGTGGCGGCGCTCCCAGGCGTGGTGAAGGTGTGTGATTGCGCGCCGCCGTCCGACCATGACGAGAACGCCCAGAATCGTCCGTTCGCGTACTGCGGCGAGTCCACGCCCACCGAGCGGACGACGCCGACCACGCCGGTCGTGGCGTGCGGCGCCGCGAACGGCCGCCCGTCCATCAGCACCTGCAGCCCCCCTGGCACGCTGGTCACCTGGAGCGGCACCGTGACGGGGTGGACGTCGCGATACGTCGTGTGGGTGAGGCCAATCGAGTCGCGCACCGTGAGCCGCAGGCGATACCAGACGTTGGCGGAGCTCTCGCCGATGCTGGGGATGGGCCAGCTCCCGCTCGCGATGCCGGTCGTATCGGCCATGGCGGGATGCGTGTGGGTATCGTGATGGAAGGTGATGTTCCAGGTCATCGCGCTCGGCGGCAGCGCGCCATCCTCCAGGTCGCTCGCCGAGCCGGAGAACACCATGGGGGTGGCCGCGATATAGGTCGCGCCCGCGGCCGGAGTCGCGATGGTGGCCACCGGCGGCTTGTTGGACGTCACCGTCAGCACCGCCTCGGCGCTGGTGATTGAACCGAGCCCGTTGGTCACGACCACCCGGAAGCGCGCGCCGCTGTCGGCGAGCTGCGCGGCGTTCAGCACGTAGCTCGTCGAGGTCGCGCCGGCGATGTTCCCGCCGTTGCGCTGCCACTGATAGGTGAGAGGTGGCTCGCCGCTCGCGGACACAGTGAAGGTCGCCGGACCGCCGACCGAGACCAAAGTGCTCTCCGGTGGCTGCGCGATGCTCGGCGGCAGCGAAGCCGTGTAGGCGATGCGACCCACCTGGCCCGTGCCGCGCGCCAGATAGTAGAGCGCGCCGTCGGGCCCGACATCGAGGTCCACGGGCCCCGAGACGGCCGTCGCGAACAGCGAATTCGCGCCGGTGTTCGGGTCGATGCGCGATATCCAATTGTTGGTGTAGTCCGCGAAGAAGTATTGGCCGACGTACGCGCTGGGGAACGCGGAAACCGGTGGGTTGTAGAAGGCTCCGCCCGCGATGCAGTTGCCCGAGGCCGTGCCGGAGCCATGCGGGTACGCGAAGAACGGCTGTGTGAGCCCCGGGCGGTTGGTGAAATAGCCTTCCGTCATCGGCCAGCCATAGTTGGCACCGGCCTGACCGCGGTTGATTTCTTCCCAGCCGCCTTCGCCCACGTCGTTGATGAACAGCGTCCCGGTGCCGGGCTGGACGTCGAAGGTGAAGGGATTGCGCAGCCCCATCGCCCAGGTCGCCTTGGCGAGCCCGGTGGCCGTCGCATAGAACGGATTGTCCGTGGGAATGCTCCCGTCCGAGTTGAACCGCAGCAGCTTTCCAAGCGGCGTGTTCAGGCTCTGCGAGTTGGAGGAGACCGCGTTTTCGCCGACCGAAACGTAGAGCTTGCCGTCGAGTCCGAAGCGAACCGCCCCGCCGTTGTGGTTGGCGGCGTCGAGCGTCGGAAGGTCGGCGAGCACCAGCTCACTTCCGGCAACCGCCACATTGCCGTTGGCGGTGAAGCGGCTGACGCGATTGTGAATGCTGCCGGCGACCGACGTGTAATAGACATACAGGTAATGGTTGTTTTCGAAGTTGGGGTCGAACGCGACGCCCATCAGTCCCCGCTCGTTGCCGGTGTCCACGGCGAGCGTCAGGAACGGAGTCGCCAGGAGCTGGCCGTTCTGGACGATGCGCAGCGAGCCGTTCTTCTCCGAGACGAACAGGCGCCCGTCGGGCGCGAAGGTCATGGTGGTGGGCCCCTGGAGGCCACTGACGAAGACGGAGTCGGCGAAGTTGGCGTCTTGAATGACCGCGCCCGCGCGAGCGCTCGCCAGCTCTGAGGGCTCCGGCGTCGACGGCATCGAGCAGCCCACGACGAGGGAGAAGACCGCCCACACGACGAAGAGCGGCCTGGGGCACCACGCTCCTACACTCGTTCTCACCTGTGATGGCATCGCGACCTCTCCCGGTTGAACAGCCTCACGCGGCCCCTGGGGCTGCGCGAACGTTGATGGTGCTGTCCTGATTTACATTGAAAGACTGTTTGCCGGGAGTGGCATGGGGCCCAGAGCGACTGACAGGCATAAAGTTCGAGGGTAGGTGAACGGGCGGAGGTGCGGGTGCGCCGCTTCCATTCATGTCAGGGAATGAATTGGGGGGCTGGCGCCAACGGGCTGCCTGACGAATCGACGACGACCGATTCCAGGCTGCCGATGATGCGGATGCCCTCCGTACCTCCAGCCGGGCAGTTTTCACCGCGGCTGAACATGAAGATGCTCGCGCCTCCGAACCCAGCCCCTGCTTCATTGACGTCCACGGTCGAGACGCCCGAGTACGCTTCCAGGCCGCTGTCGGTATATGCCTTCACGAACACCTGATGCTGCCGCCCCACGGGGACATCCATGATGGCCCCCTGAATGGCGTCGTTCACCACCTCGATGGGCACGGGGGCGATGTTGCGAACCGGCCCCATCACGGATGCAGTCGCCGTCACGACGCCGCAGGGGTCTGTCGCCAGGGGGACATGCACCTGGATGGCGTACTGGGTTGCCTTCGCATCCTTTTCGGCGCCCGGCTCGTCACCACAGGCCCCCAGCAGCGCACAGCTTCCTCCCAGCAGCATGCTCCACATGGCTCGCGTCATATTCCCTCTCAAGTCGAGCATTGCCTCGCGCTCGGCTGGACATGCTAACCCACCATGCTGTTCGAAACGGCGACTGCCCTTGCCGCCGCGCGAGCCGCGGTGCTGAACGCACCCGCGGGGTGCTCACTTGCCCTGGAAGGGCTTGAGGAGCTGTGCCCGATAGCCCACAGGGAAGTCCGGTTCCTTGGCGATGCCGAGGTCGTCCGAGGAGAACCGCCGCTCGGGTGTGTAGAACCACGTGCCCAACAGGGTGTCCCAGAGATGGGTGAACAGTCCGAAGTTGACGTCGCCGACGCCTCCCCACTTGAGGTGGTGGAAGCGGTGTCCCGCATTGAGGGCCAGCACGTACTTCAGCCGCCCCACCGTGTAATCCGCGTTCGAGTGCTGCATCAGGAGCTGCACGACCGTGAGTGCGGCGAGCGCTGTCGCGACGCTCGAAGGAAGCCCGATGAGCAGCAGTGGCGCCACGCCCACCGTCAGCTCCAATGCCTGGTGGAGCGGATGCTTCATCAGCCCGTTGAAGCCGTAGAAGCGCTTCACGGAGTGATGCACGGCGTGGAATCTCCAGAGCGCCGGCACGCGGTGGCTCAGCCAGTGCGTCAAGGTGACGCCGAAGTCGAAGACGAGCACGGCGAAGAGGACCTGGAGGACGAACGGCCACGCATGAGGCCACGCGTCGTGCAGACGCACCCAGCCTGAAAGAAAGGGCAGCGCGAGCACGGCCAGGACATTGGAGGCTTCGTTGACGAGGAAGTGGAGGAGGTCTCGACCGACGTCTCCATGAGAACGATTCCAGTCGGGCTCGTAGGGGATGGCGCGCTCCGCCAGGAAGGAGGCTCCAATGGCTGCCAGGAGGAGGCCGCCAAGCCACGCCTTCGAGGCACCGCCGTGGGCCAGGGCCAGGGCCGCGCCATTGACACCCAGGAGCATGAAGAGCGGGTAGCCCACGCGGAGCGCCTGGCGCGCCGGGGATGTTGAAGAGGCTTCGAGGGGAGTTGTCAGCATGGGAGGAGGGTGGCATCGCCGCACCTCCGCTGACTTGGAAGAACTGGCTACTTGATGGGCGCGAGCGGCTCGCTCACCCACCCGATGCCCCGCGCGATCTCCGAGGGGGCCAGTCCGAACATGCGGTGGAATGTGTTGCTGAGGTGTGAGCTGTCCGTGAAGCCCGCGACGTGGGCTGCCTGCGTGAGGGTGGCGCCGCCTTGGAAGGCTTCGGTGGCCCGGCGGAGGCGAAGCCAGAGGATGTAGGGACGCAACGGGATGCCCACGCTGGTGGAGAAGAGATGTCCCAACCGGCTGGCGGACAGTCCTACCTCCCGTGCAAGCGCGCTCTGGCTCACATCGCCCGCCTCGATGCGGCTCGGGAGAAGTTCAATGAGGCGCTTGATGGCCGGGTGTACCGGACCGGGAGAGGTCTCCTCGCCCACGAGCTGAGCCAGCAGCGCCTCCACGAGTCGCGTCCAGTCTTCCGCGCGCACCGACTCGGTGGGGAGGGGGACGCGAAGCAGTGGCGTCCCCGTCTGAATCCACGCCGCGGAGGACTCGCCCACCTCGAGCCGCCGCAACCCGCGACCTCTCCGGTCGTCCGGGTCCACGAAGACGAGCAACGCACGCGCTGTCCCTCGCTCGATGCGATGGGGGGTGTCCGGAGGAATGACGGCCACCTGTCCCTCCGTGCGGCACCCCTGCGCATCCACGAGTGGGAGCGGTTCTTCGGTGGCGCGGATGAGCTGGAACGCGTGATGCGCATGCTCCTGGGTGGGGCCAATGGTTCCCCAGTACGCCAGCCATCGCGGGCCTACCATCGCATGGCCGAGCCATCTCTTCTCTCGCGGCACGCCCGTCTTCTACCAGGACTGGAGCTCCGCGTTCCTCCCTGGCCAGGGAATGGAGTGCGCCACGACATCTGCTGTCCCAAGGACGCGCCCCGGCTCTATGACGTGGATGGCATCCCCCTGGACGAGTCTGGCCCGCTCCTCATGAGCCACCAGCTCTTCCTCCTCCGCCGCTACCGCGACGGGTTCGTGCAGTACGAGCCTGGGAGGGAGCTCGACATCCCGCTGTCCTTCACGACCCTTCCCAAGCCGCCCGGCTATGACACCTGGGACCTCACGAAACCTCCGCCACGGAGCATCTGTAGATGACGCTCCAGGTGGCGGTCTCCTCGTGGTGGGCGCGCGGCGCCACCAGCAGGTGACGGACTCCTGCTCGCCGAGGGGGTGGGGCTACTTCCCCTGCTGCTTTCGCTCCAGCTCCTCGCGGAGGCGATCCTCCTGCGCGCGCAGCTCGGGCGTGAACTCCTGTCCGAAGTCCTCCGCCTCGAACACCGGACGAATCTCGAGCACGCCCTCCTCACCCGGCATCGGGTTCGGGCAGCGGCGCGCCCACTCGACCGCCTCCTCCATCGACCGCACCTGCCACAGCCAGTAGCCGGCAATCAGCTCCTTGGTCTCGGTGAAGGGGCCATCGACGACGCTTGGCTTCTTGCCGTCCTGGAAGACCAGCCGCTTGCCCTTGCTGCTGGGGTGGAGGCCTTCGCCGGCGAGCATGATTCCCGCCTTCACCAGTTCCTCGTTGTACTGGCCCATCGCCGCGAGCATCTCTTCCTTCGGCATGATGCCCTTCTCGGAATTCGGGCTCGCCTTCACGACCACCATCACGCGCATGTTCGTCTCCTGGTTCGAAGGCAGGAGTGTTCCCGCCCTTCAACCTGGCGACGAGTCTCCGCGCGGCAGATCGACATGGCCCACGATTTTTTCGAAAGCCATGTGATTCCAAATGGTTGCGGGTGAGTCGCGCGTCCCGGTCCTTGACGCGTCCTCGGCCTCCTCAGGATGCAGCGACCGGAATCTGGGAAGGCCCCGCCTCGTACATCGACTCAATCAACGCCGCGTATTTCCGTGCGACGGCGTGGCGCTTGACCTTCAGCGACGCCGTGAGCTCGTCACCGTCCACCGTGAACGGACCGGGCGACACGCGGAACGTCTTGATGCGCTCGAAGGACGCCAGGTTCGAGTTCGTCTCCGCGACCAGGGTCTGCAGGACGCTGGTGATTCGCGGGTGCGTGGGGTCCGCCGGAATGCCCTCGCGTCGAGCCACCACGGCGAGGATCTCCGTGTCGAGCGCGAACAAGGCCGTACAGTAATTCCGCCCCTCACCCATGACGACGGCCTCCTGGACGAGCGGGTTTCGCTTGAGCTGGGCCTCGATTTTCAGCGGCGCGACGTATTTGCCACCGCTCGTCTTGATCAGCTCCTTCTTCCGCCCGGTAATCCGAACGAAGCCCTCCGCATCGATGGAGCCGAGATCTCCCGTCCGGAACCACCCTTCATCATCGAAGGCATCACCCGTTGCATCCGGACGATTCAAGTACCCCCGGGAGATGTTCGGCCCGCGAGCCAGGAGCTCACCATCCGACCCCAGCTTGAGCTCGCATCGCTTGAACGGCCTTCCAACGGTCCCTGGACGCACGTCCTCCTTGCGATTGACCGTCAACCCAGGGCACGTCTCCGTCAGTCCGTAGGCTTCCAGGACGGTCAGCCCCAGGGAGAGAAAGAACATCTGCACATCGACGCGAAGCGCGGCGGCTCCCGAGAGGAGAACGGAGGCGTTGTCCAACCCCAGCCGTGCGCGCAGCTTCGCCAACACGAGGCGTTCCGCCAATCTCCGCTGAGCCGCGAGCAACACCGGCAGCGGCTTGCCGGCGGCGCCCTGGGTCGCGACTTGATGACCCACGCGCAGGGCCCATTCCAGAAGCCATCGTCGCAGGCCGTGCTCGCTCTCGATGGCGCTGGTGACCTTCGCCATCATCTTCTCGAAGACACGGGGCGCCGCCGGGAAGAACCCCGGGCGCGCGGCGACAAGGTCCGCTGCCAGCGTGGGCACCGACGACATGACCAGCGGCGCGCCGAAGAACGGACCCGCGAACTCCACCATGCGTCCGAAGGAGTGCGCGGCGGGGAGGAATAGAAACAAGCCGTGCTTGAGCACGTTGTCATCCAACAGCCCCGCGTCCGCGACGTCTTCGAGCATCGCCAACATGTTGTCGTGGGTTTGAATCACCGCCTTCGGGGCTCCGGTGGTTCCCGAGGTATAGGTGAAGGTCGCGACGTGCTCGCGTCGAATCAGCGACGCTCGTCGGCGCATCTCACCCTCCAGCGCCGCGCGTCGGGCGCGACCCCGGGCCTCCAGGCTCTCCAGGCTCTCCCAATCATCCGCGGGAGCAAGCCCGGCCGGATGGAGGACCACCACCTTCGCTCGGGCACCGAGTTCGTCCGGCGAGTAGCGCCTGTCGAAGAACGTGAAGCCCTTGCGAAAGGCTCGCACCTTGTCGAGCTGACTCCCGTCGTCCACGACGATGAGCTGTGCCGCGGTGTCCACGTGCATGTAGCCCACCTCTTCGGGCAACAGGCTCGCGTAGACGGGCACCGTCTTGAGACCGACGCTCAGGGCGGCGAAGTCGACGAGACACGACTCCATCGTGGTGTTTCCGACGATGGTGATGCACGCGCCATCATCCACCTGACCGGCGCTCAACAACCCCGCCGCGATGGCTTCGATGCGCGCTGGCAACTCCGACCAGGGGACGTCGACATAGGCCTCGCCCCGGCGTACACGGAATGCGACGCACTGCGGCGACGTTCGCGCCCGGTCGAGAATCATCTGGGAGAGGGACGGGTGTTCGTGGGCCATGAGGCCACCTCTGTTCGAACGAAGAGTCATCGGGACGGGCGGGGTAG
>NZ_JABUMQ010000305.1:0-13968 GCF_013336645.1 Myxococcus sp. CA039A
GGCTGCGCCTGCATGGCGGGAGGCGGGGCCACCGGACGCGACACGGGCACCGTCGCCATGGGCATCGGCGGGAGCTCGGGCAGGGCCTCCACCACCTCGACGCCAGTGATGACCTCCTCCTCGCCGACGTCGCCCTCGTAGTCCGCGCCACCGCGCAGGGCCTGCGCGTAGACGGACTGGAACTCCTCCTCGCTCATCAGGTCGGGCGGCTTCTCCTGCGCCTTGGCGATCTCCGCTTCCGCCTGGGGCGAGCCCGGCTTGGGACGGGGCCGCACCGCGTTCATGTCGATGGCGCGCAGCGGGCGGAACGCCTTGGTGTAGCGGCGCAGCAACTGGTTCATCCGGAACTCGGGGATGACCACCGGCACCACGCGCTTGCCCGTCTTGAAGGCAATCGCGTCCAACGTCTCGAAGTCGTGCGGGTTCACCACCGCGACGCTCAGGCGCGTCGCGTCCACCCGCATGGGGAGCAGCTCCTTGTCATCCGCCTGGTTGGCGGGCACCAGCTCCAGCGCCTTGGGATCCGGCACCATCTCCCCGGAGGCGAACGCGCTGTTGTGCAGGGAGCCCAGCACCCGGGCCAGGTCCACCTCGGACACCAGCCCCAGCTCCACCAGGTTCGTCCCGAGCCGCCCGCCATGCACCACCTGCGCCTCGAGCGCCTCCTCGAGACCCTCCGCGGTGACGAGGCCATCCTTCAGGAGCTGTTCGCCCAGACGCATGACCGGCTTGTAGCCGCGCCCCATCCCGGTCCGCAAGCACGCACACCCCTCCCCCTAGTCCTCCGGGTGGTGACTGAGCGCCACCCGGTTGCCCTCTGGATCCCTCACGTACACCGTCCACCGCGTCTCGTGCTCCAGGGGTACGCCCGCCTGAGTAAGCTCGGACACCACCGCGTCGCGCTCTGCCCTCGCGATGCGGAACGCCAGCATCAGCAGGCCCGGCCCCGGGTGCCGGAAGGGCTGGGGTTCGGGCTCCGCGCCCGCCGCCTCGATGGCCAGGAAGCCGCCCCCGGGCACGCCCACCCAGATGCTCCGCAGGGTGCCGTCCGGGCGCGGATGCCGGGTGAGCTCGGGAAAGCCCAGCAAGTCCCTGTAGAAGGCTGTCACGCGCTCGATGTCCCACGCCTGGATGGCCACGTGGTGGAAGCCCTGAACGTTCATGGGGGCGATGCTATGGTCCGGCCGCCCATGGCGCGACTGCTCATCGTCGAGGACAACCACGAGCTGGCCTCCCTCATCGTCTCCACGGCCCAGAGCCGGGGCCACGACGCGCGCGCCGTGCACACCGGCGAGGCCGCGCTGGAGGCGCTCAGCCCCGGCTCCACGTGGGACGCGGCGCTGGTGGACCTGCTGCTTCCCGACATCCGAGGCAGCGAGGTGCTCGGTGCCCTGCGGGCCCACGGCATCCCCGCCATCGCGGTGAGCGGTGTGTACAAGGGTGACCGCTTCGCGCAGGAGGCCGTGCAGGTCCATGGCGCCCGAGGCTTCTTCGAGAAGCCCTTCGAGCTCATCACCGTGATGGAGGCCCTGGAGCGCGCGGGCGGCGTCGAGCCCGTGCCCCGCGCCGCGCCTCCCGTGGAGGAAGACGCGGCCCAGGATGAGCTGCTCGACGACGTGGACCTCATCGTCCTGGAGGAGCTGATTCCCGACACGGAGGAGGACGCGGGCGAGGCCAGTGCACCCATGCAGGCCATCCCCGACTCCGCGCCGCTGCCCGGCCTGGAGAGCGAGGAGCCGGCCCTGCCGCTGCCCTTCGCCCACCGGGGGAAGGTGTGGACCGACGCTCAGCCCGCGTCGGCCAAGACACGGCGCGCGCTGCCCGAGTGGTCCCTCGGTGGAGACCTGAAGGACACCTCCGTGGCGCGGCTGCTCAACGCCTATTACGAGGCGCGCCACCACGGGGAGCTGAAGCTCCAGCAGGGCTCCATCCTCAAGGTCGTCTACTTCGAGTCCGGCCGCATCGTGTACGCGGCCTCCAACCTGGCCCACGAGCGCTTCGGTCGCTTCTGCGTCCGGCGCGGCGTGCTCACGGAGGAGAAGCTCGCGGAGGTGGCCGCCGTCGCGAAGCAGCAGGGGCTGCGCACCGGCGAGGCGATGATTCGCCTGGGCGTGCTGGATGCCCCGAGGCGGCGACAGCTCCTGGAGGAGCAGGTCCGCGAGCTGCTCTGGTCCACCTTCACCTGGACGGAAGGCGCCTACGGCTTCAGCGCCATGAGGCCGCAGCGCGCGGACCTCGTGAAGCTGTCCGTCTTCCCGGGCGACCTGGTGCTCGAGGGTGTGGAGAAGACGGAGACGCTGGTGGCCCTGCGTCAGCGCATGGGCCAGGGACGTCGCCTGTTCCCCACCGCCGACCCGCCCTACGGCCTGCACGAGTTGAAGCTGCAAGGGCCGCAGGCCTTGCTCCTGGCCTACGCGGACGGCAGCAAGACGGTGGAGGACCTGCTCGCGCTGACGGACCTGTCGGAGCGACAGGCCCTGGCGACGCTGCGGGGCCTGGAGCTGCTCGGCGTGCTGGAGGAGCGGCCGGAGACGCCCAGCCGCCGCCACCGCATCTCCTTCGGCCTCTGATTCAGCGCCGCGCGCCGTCCCGACGACGGCGCAGCCACTGAGCCACCGCGAGCAAACCCAACAGGGCCCCGCCCGAGCTTCCCTGCGAGCAGCCACAGGACGAGGATGGCTCGCGCGACAGGGCTCCCGATACGGGCACGCCGTTGAGGAACACCTCGCCAGTGAAGCGCGGCGAGGACAGCAGCCGAGGCCGGGCCACGTACGTCAGCGTGCTCGTCGCGTGCGCGGCGAGCGCGACCCCCTCCACGGCGAAGCCTCCCTCATCGGACTGCTCCGCGAGGGCCAGCCCCGCGACCTTCACGCTGCCGGGCACGAGCTCCATTCCCTCGACGCGCTCCACGTAGCGCAGGCCCGTGACGGCACAGTCGGTGGTGTTGCTCAGCTGCACCACCACACCCACCAGTCCGGTCTCCTGGCCGGAGGCGGTCTCCGTGGAATGCGCCACGTCGACAAAAGGCTCCGCGACAATCGGCACCGTGTGCACCCGCGCCGCCGCGTTGCCCCCACCCGCGTCGGCACTGACGCGCAGGGTGACGGACGTCCCCACCAGCTCCTGCAGGCCTGTCTCGCGCGTGGCCACGGTGACGCTGCGGCCCGACAGCTCGCCCTGCGCGAGCGCGGGGCCACCTTCCTGGGACCAGGAGACGCTCACGTCCGAGCACGCGTCGGGAGGAATCTCCTGCGTGAGGGTCGTCGTCGCGCCCTCGCCACAACGCGCGACGAGCGCCTCACCCTCCAGCTCACCCAGGGCGACCGCTCGCGCCTCGGAAGTCACCGTCTGTCGCGCCCGGCCCGCCTCGACGGGGGCGGCGACGTCGGAGAAGAGCTCGCCTCGCACCGTGTACGGGGTGGCCGAGCAGACCGCTGGCAACTGGAAGCGCCACGCACCGGGCACGGGCACCACCTGGGAGGAAATGGGCGCGCCATCGGCGGACTCCAGGAACATGCGCGCCTTGAGCGCATGCGCCCCAGGGCAGCGCAGGGACGTGCCCAGCGTCGCCTCGACGTCCTGCCCGCCCGTGACACGCATCGACAGGTCGAGGCTGGCGGCCGACACATCCTCCGCCTCCGGTTGGGCCTCCACCTTCACCACGGACTCCGGCCCTTCCAACACGCCGACTCCCGCGACGGTCATCCGGTTGCGGGCCACCAGCGTCAGCGACGTGCTCGCGCAGCCTTCCGCTGACACCTGGAGCACCGGCGCGGCGACGGGCGAGGTCAGGTCGACGGGGTTGCCTGCACCATCCTTCACCGTCAGCCAAGGAGGCACCGCGCCCCCATCCTGGAGCCGCCACACCGTCTCTACTTGCGGCAGCCCCGCCGTGGCTTCACAGGGGTGCAGTGCTTCGGGACGCAGCTCCACGGTGTGCCCAGAGGTCAACGGGCGCACGGTGTTCGGCGCAAAGGGCGCCGCGGGCTTTCCCCACGGCCGCACGTCCACGGTGAACGTCGTGGGCTCGGATGGAGCCAGGCCCTTGTCCCTCGCCCGCACCTCGTACGTGTAACGCGCGCCTGTCGCCGAGCAGAGGAAGTCCGAAGGCATGAACGTGGCGGAGCGGCCGCCCGCATCCGTGTGCAACACCGGCTGGCCCGGGGGCGTGCTCCACACGTAGTCCACGGACTCGCAGATTCCGGCGCCCGGTGACGCGGCGAACACGAGCGCGGGGCCTCCCGCGGACGTCGTGGCCTGGAGCGGCATCACCACGGGCGCCCCAGGGCCCTCCGTGTTTTCAATGAGCACGGACACGGTGGCCTGCCGGTCATGCGTGCCCAGACCATCCGAGGCGAACACCGTGAACTGGGTCATCGTCGGCTCGCAGACCACTGGAGCCGTGAGGGACAGCGACACCGCGTCCACCCCGGGCGTGGCGTTGACCTGCACCAATGACTGCCCCACCTCCGCGGAGACTCGGACCGCGTCGCCGTCCTCATCGGTCGCCGTCACATCCAGCGTCCGCGTCGTGGCCTCGTTGATGTTGACCGGCGCCGGAATCGCGCCGAACACCGGTGCCACGGCGTTGACGTAATAGATGACGTTCTGCACCGGGTTGTGCAGGGTGATGACGCAGAAGGTGGAGTCCACGCAGGACACCTGGGCGAACGGGTCCGACACCGGCAGCGACGCGTTGGCGAACGCGGGATGAATCCGCCACGTCACCCCCGAGTCGGCCGCGCTTCCCGTCGGCACCGCGCCAAGCACGACGTTCTCTCCGCCGTTGCGCGTGCCCACCGCGAGGCCAAAGCCCGTCCCCCGGCTGCTGCTCAGCTCGGTGTTCATGTCCACGGACACGATGCTCACCGGTCCCGAGTCGAGCAGCGTGACGCGCTGGAAGTCCTGGGGAACCGGCGATGCGGAGAGCGGCGCGCGGAACAGTCCATCCGAGTTGCCCGCCAGGATGATGGGATACACCCCGCTCGTGGAGATGAGGTCCACTGTCAGGAGCGGCAGCGTCGTCAGCGAAGCGTCCATGTTGAACGCGGCCTCGCTCCGGTCGCCTCGGATGTAGAGGAGGTTCGGATTGCCGACGACGGGGATGATCGCATGGGCCACTCCACCCGCGGTCTCCGTCACGCCCATCACCGACGTCGCCTTGTACTGCCCCGTCTCCAGGACGCGGGTGTTCCACGGGAAGGTGGCGGTTTGGGACGGGCTCGCGTGCAGCAGCAGGAACTCGTTCGTATCGACCGCGACGGAGGCGTAGCCAGTGCCCGACGCGGTCTGTATCACCCGGCGAACCTCGGTCGTCGTCGCGGTGGGCAGCTCCGGGAGGATGCTGTCAGGAGGAAGGCAGTCGTTGTGGGCGAAGATATCCCCATCCCCCCGCACGCCCGCGAAGCAACCCGAGGACAACAGCAATGTGCCCACGGCGGGCGACAAGACCCGGTTGGCCACCTGCTCCCCGTCGATGTGGAGCTCCACGCCCTGGGAGGAAGCAATGGCGACGGTGCCAGGACGCCACACCCTCACATCGCTCGGTTCTCCCGCGACCGGGAGGCCTTCCTTCCACTCCGCGGCGGCCACCGCGGACAGTCCCAAGCAGAGGCAGATGAGGATGCCGGAGCGCACGCGATACTCCTAGTAGGCGAGCTCTGCCCGGAGGTAGAGACGGTCCTGATCTTCGGACGACTCGGAGCCCAAACCCAAGCCGCTGAAGCCCAGCAGTGTGTACCCGACGGCCATTCGGAGCTTCTCATCCATCCGATATGCCACTTCAGCCCGCACCGCTGTCAGCCGGTCGCCGTCGGGTGAAGCCGTCCGACGCGCCAGCTCGCCCGCCACTTCCAGCCCACCCACCACCCGGACGGCGGGGCGCACCGTGCCCGTCCACACCCACCGCGAGGAGCCTTCCAGGCTGCTGTGTCCCGTGTGCAGTCCCGCCGCGACGGAGAACCTGTCGCCCAGGCGCACCGCGGGAAGCAGGGAGAGAATCTGGAGCGCCCTGTCGCCGAAGGCGGCGCGAGTGCCCGGCAGCAGCTCCCGGGTGACTCCGTAGCGCGCCACCACGAGCCACGGTCCGGGTCGCCACGCCAACGCCGCGTAGCCCTCCAACAGCCGGGCCTCCAGCGCGTCGTCGTTGAGGGTTCGCGAGAAGTCCACGCGACCGGAAGCCGTCACGTCGCGCGCCAGCTCCGCCTCGGCGGCCAGCGCCACCACCGTCTGCAACCGGTCCACGGCCTCCGTCGTGCCGCGCTCCGGCGTGCCCTTCTCCCGTCGCAGTTCGAACCGGCCCTCCACCCGCAGCTTTTCCAGGAGCAGCTGTCCGAAGACGCCGCCCGCGTCGCGCCGCAGCGGAGGATTCACGTCCAGCAGGCTGCGCACGCCGCGCTCGTAACGAGCGCCCACGCTGAAGCCATCCAGCACCGACTTCTGGAGGCCCACCGCCCGCGACAGCCGCACGGACGTCGCGTCATGCAGGCCCACCTCCTCGACAAACAGCGCGGTGCCGCTGTCGGGCAGCTCCGTGCGAGCGCCCGTGAGCGTCCGTCCGGCACCGAAGTCCGGCCCATCCACGTCCACCGAGTAGCCGCCGTAGTACACGTCCGAGCCACGACGAGACTCCACGTTGGCCCATGCGCGAGGCCCCAGCTCCGGCCCCCAACCACCGCGCACACCCACGCGCGTGTCGCGCCCCAGTTCGACGTCCACGCCCGCCGCGCTGAACGTGTCGTCCACGCGTCCCGGCCCCGCGCCATGCAGGGACAGCTTCTGGCGATGCGAGGCCTGGAGCCAGAGGCCGTCGAGCAGCCGGTAGCGACCCGCGACGCCCATGGAGGTGCGGCCGCCTGTCAGCGCCTCGCCCTGCCCCACGACCTCCGCCGCCTTGAGTCGAGCATCCCGCGCCTCCACGCTCACGCCCCAGGTGGACTCCTCCCACCCCACGCTCGCGCCCACGGTGCTCGCGGAGAAGGGGTTGTCCACGAAGGGCTCGCGAGGGTCCGCCGAGTTGCGACCATCCGCGAGCAGCAACAATCGGAGCCGTCCCACCGGCTGACGCAGCCGCAGCGCGAGTTGCTGGAAGCGCGCCGCGTCCAGGTGCGCGCCATCCGAGAAGCCCCGCCCGCGCCAGCGATAGGACGCATCCACGGTGCCGTCGCCCCACAGGCCCGGCCCCCGCATGCGCAGTCCCAGGGCCTCGCCGCCCGTCGCCAGCCCCGCGCCAGGGCGCAGGAAGCTCAGGCCTCCGTCGTCGGACACCCCGAACACGGCCGAGTCCACCGCCATGCCACGACTGGAGGCCGCCTCCGCCTCCAGTGAGTACGCGCCCAGTCGCGCCGAGCCCCGGCCCGAGTACAGCGTGTAGGGACGGCCCTCGCGGCCTTCCCGCACCGCGGCCAGCCCCACGCGCGCGCCGCCCCACTCGGCCCACACCTCGCCACCACCGGAGTCCTCCGTGCCCGTCGTGCGCAGCGCCGCGTAGTCGACGACGAGCACCGGCTCCGGAGCCTCCGTGAGCATGTCGGTGCGAAGGAAGGTGTCGCCCGCGAGGAACGACAACGGCCGCGACAGCAGGATGCGCCCGGCGAAGTAGTCGATGTCGTAGTCGCGCCCGCGCACCAGGTGGCGCTCCGCCAACGGCAGACCGGTGACGCCGTCGCGCACCTCCACGCGAACCAGCTCCGAGCCCTCCGCCACCGACACCGCGCCCAGGTAGAAGAGGCTGCCGCCCGTCGCGCGCAGCTCTTCATGGGCGGGGACGGCCGAGAGCCCCCGCGTCGGGTCCGTGAGGCTGCCGCCGAAAGCATCCACACCGGCGCGGAGCCCCGGGCCCTTCTCGCTCGAGGTGGTC
Source organism: Myxococcus sp. CA039A (assembly GCF_013336645.1). Taxonomy (NCBI): domain Bacteria; kingdom Pseudomonadati; phylum Myxococcota; class Myxococcia; order Myxococcales; family Myxococcaceae; genus Myxococcus; species Myxococcus sp. CA039A. Next base: position 7,859 of record NZ_JABUMQ010000305.1, read on the forward strand.
AGCTCCGCATAGGGGCCGAAGAGGGGGCGGTGGTAGCGGCCCACCTCGCGGTCCTGCACCAGCGCCCGGTACGTGCCCAACCCCGCGCGGCCGAAGTCCGGGTGACGCGCCTCCACGCGAAGCCGGGCCTCGGTGGCGTTCGGCGTCAGCGACACCGAGTCGTCGCCCCACTCCTCCGGCGAGAAGTCCGGGTCCGCCACCCGGTCGAAACGCTCGGGGACGCGAGGACGCAGCCAGTCCGGAAGCTCCGCGCCGCGCAGCGTGCGGCCATCCGTGTCGCGCAGGTCCAACTCCCCCACCACGTCCACCGGCCCCAGGCGCACTTCCGCGTGCGCCGAGCCCCGGCCTCGCAGCTGGAAGTCGCTGTCCGCCGGCGAATAGCTCGCTTCGAGGTCCAGCAACCCCACCGCGAACGGCCTCGGCTCCGCGAGGATGTCCACCACCGTCTCGTGCGCGGAGCCTCCTGGCGGCGTCAGGGCCAACGTCACGCGGTTGTTCCCTGAAGCCAGCGTCACGGGGACCTCCACGCGACCCTCGGGCCCGACCACGGAAGACTCACCCTCAGGGCCTCGCACCGACGTCCCCGCCGGAGCCTCCACCTTCAGCCGGGTGACACCACTGGCCGCGGCCTCGCCACGCGCGGAGGGGAGCTGGAAGGAGCCCACGAGCACCAGCGGCCTCGGCACCACCAACCAGCCTTCGGCCCGGCGCACGACGTCGACCTGCTGCCGTGACAGGCGCACCCTGCCATCCGGAGCCGTGGCCTGGATGGCCAGCGTGTTGTCCCCGGCGATGAGGGGAACCCAGGCGCTCCACCCACCGCGAGCATCCACCTCCGCGTCCAGCGCACCGACGCGCACGCGGTCTCCCACGGCGGCCTGACCCGCGAGACGAAAGCGCACGGCCCCCTCGCCGGCGACCACGTCCGCCACGGGAGGTACTCGCGAATAGGACAGCTCCAGCGGCGGCGCATCCGAAGCCAGACTGCGCACCGCGAAGTCCTGGAGGGCGACGGCGCCCCACGGCACCTCCACCGTGGCGGCCTCCGGAGTCACACGACTGGCGGCCGGCAGCGAGCGCGGATCCACCTTGAGCCGGTGGCGCCCCGGACGCAGGTGCAGGCCGCGCGTGGCGTCCGGCGTGCGTGAGTCCACGCCCGTGAGGTGGAAGCGTCCTCGCGAGTCCGTGCGCACCTCGCGCCCCGTCGTCAGCACCAGCCGCACTCCCGCGACACCTGGCTCGTCAACGCCACAGCGCCCATCCCCATCGACATCCAGACACACGCGACCGGCGATGGTGGACGCCAGCGAGGGCACGTCCATGGACACGCCCTGTCCCCAGGCCGCCCCGGCGCACAGCATCGCGCTCACGAGCAGCACGCCCGGAAGTCTCATGGGCGCACCTCGATGAGCGCGGTGACACCCGTGGCCACGTCCGCCACGGAGACGCTCACCGGACGCGTGGAGCGCACGGTGAACGACGTGCGTCCCTCGCGGACCTCTTCGCCCTCACGCGTTCCGTCCGACAGCGCGACATGCACCGCGCGCCCTTCCAGGACGTGCCCGCGAGAGTCCTCCAGCCAGTACGTCACGCGAGCGCCTTCCCCGCGGAGCCGCACGTTGACGGGAACCTCGGGCGCCACGCGCACCTGCTGCGAGACGGCCTCCGGCACGAGCGGCACATCCAGCGGATACGCCAGTCCCTCGCCGCCCAGGACGTGGACGGTGCGCACCAGTCCCGTCCACAGGCCATGCGCCACCAGGTGTGTCCCCGGCGACAACGCGCCCAGGGCCACCGTGCCGTCCAGGCCCGTGGTCAGCTCATGTCCATCCAGGCGCAACGGCTGCGAGGGCACCGGCAGTCCCGCCAGGTCGGAGACGCCCGCATACAGCACGCCTCCGCGCGGCCACACGGCGATGCGCGCGGGCTCGCTGCCCACCGGCCCCCAGGCCCGAGCGCTCAGCGTCACCTGCTCCGCGCCCCCGGCGACAGGCGGCTGCCAGGCACTCGCGAAGTCACCGGGCGCGGACTCCACCGCGGGCGTGAAGCCACCCTCGCGAGCCTCCAGCGACAACGTCGCTCCGGGGCGTGCACGGCCGAGCGCATCCCGCGCGCGCACGGACACCTGCGCCTGGGCGCCCCGGTGCACGAGCGCCTCCGACACGGACATGGCCAGCTCCGCCACCGGCCCCTGCACGAGCTGCAGCGACAGCACCTCGCGAGAGCCCGCGCCGCGCTGGGGCCACGCGGCTTCGATTCGCTCGTCATCGCCGAGCGTCCGAGGCGCCGTGTAGAGCCACTCCAGCATGCCGCCCGCCGCGCGTGACGGTCCTCGCAGGACACCGCGACGCGCCTGCGCCGTCACCTTCGCGTCCTCCACGGGCTTGCCCAAGGGGTCGCTCGTCGCGCACAGGAGCCGCGCCTGAGACACACCATCCGCCGGCAGTCGCTGCGGTTGAAACACACACGCGAGCCCGTCGGTGGGCGGCAGTTTCAAGTCGATGTTCTCACGCCGCGCATTGCCGGCCCTGTCCACCACGCGGCCCTGGCCGAAGCGATGTCCCGGCGGCACGACGATGGGAAGACGGAAGCGGCCATCCGGTCCCGCCGTCACGGGGCCAAAGCTCTCCCCCGCGATGTCGATGGAGATACGCGCATCCGGCTCCGTCGTGCCCGGCAGGTTCACCGACGCGGCGAGCGGCACCAGCACGCGCCCATAGGCCCCGTGGACGGACTGCGGACTGGGCCACGCGGAGAACGCCACCAGGATGGCCACCTCCGGATGGCGCGTGTCCGGGAGGACGTAGCGCGCGCGATAGGTCCCCGGCGCGACGCGCTCCAGCCCTTCCACCCTGCCGGTGCTGACCCGCACCACTGGCGGCGCGCCGCTGTCGTCAGCCGTGCCGTCCGGCCGCAGCAGACTCACCGTGAGCACCGCCTCCTTGTCGCGCCCCTTCACCGGCGCGGCGGGCTCCAACCCCAGCTTCACGTCCGTGGCGGGAGGTCCGAGCACGAAGCGCGCCTGCGCCTCCAGTCCATCCACCCGCGCGCGCACCTGCACGTCGCGCGCGCCTGGGCGGGGCACGACGATGAAGGTGCGAAGCGGCGGCTGCGCGGGCCCTTCTCGAAGCTCCGCGCCGTCCACCGTGAGGGTCGGCGTCCCCACCAAGGGCACCGGCACTCCGGACGCATCCTTGCGAACCACCGCCACCGGGAAGCCCTCTGGCGTCACGGCGGACGACGGCCCAAGCAGTTCGAGTGTGTCGGCTCGGGCCGAAGCACACACGCACAGCATCACAAGGACTGGGAGCGGAAAATGTTTCAGGACGAGACGAAGTCTACAGGGCCCGTCCGCTCCGCCGAAGTTCCTTCCGCGAAACCCTCACGGAGACACGCCGGGGACGCGCCAGCCACAACGCCACCAGCACCAACCCGGCCGCCGCCATCGACGTGCCTCCCGCGCTACACCCTGCTCCATGTGTTTCGCCTTGCGGCACAAAGGTCAGGGATGACACCCCACCCACCTCGAGGGACAGGGGAGCCACGTACTCGCCGGGGATGCGCTCCTCCCCCTTCACGGGAGGCGGCGTCACGTCGCACTGTGACGCGGTGCCATAAATGCGAATGCGGAAGGAGCTTCCGGCATTTCCGGAGATCAGCGCCGCCAGCCAGGTGTTGCCATCCAGGGTGACATCCCGGGCCACGAGCGACACGGTGGGCTTGAAGCTGGAGGGGTCGACGATTTCGGCGCCGTCCAGCCACACCCAGCCGGACGTGGCGCGCTCGCCGCTGTAGCCGTTGTCGACGCACAGCACCCCGGCCCCCAGGCCGTAGAAGCCGAGTGACACCGCATTGGGCTGGCCCGTGGTCCGCGCCACTTCCAGCGCGGCGAGCAGCGGCGTGGACCCCGGCTGCGTGCACACCGCCTCGGCCGTGCGCGGAGGCTCCGCGGACGCCACGTCCTCGCAGGGGGCGTTTCCCGGCAGCTTGAAGGTGAACGAGTGCACGTTGAAGTCACCGTTCTCCGCCACCGTCCACACCACCCGCACCGTGCCGTCGTCGGCCACGCTCAAGTCGTTGAGGTTCTCGTTCTCCGCCGATTTGGTGAGCAGGTAGAGCGTCTGCGTATCCAGGTCGTAGAGCGCGATGTCGAAGTCGCCCTTCGCCGGGTCCTTGCGCTCGAAGGCGATCAACGAGCCGCTGATGCTGGGGTTCGCATCCAGTCCCGGCAGCGCGAGTCGCTGCTCGGTGCCGCCATTCACCGGCTTCCAGTAGATGTCGCGGTCCGACACCCCATCCACCGTGCGCGTGCTGGCGTAGACGACGATGTCCCCATTGGTGTCGGGCTGCGACTCCTCGCCCTCGCTGCCGGTGAGCGCCTGCGAGTTGAAGCCATTGCCAGCCCAGCGCGCCTGCCAGATGTCGCAGTGCTGCCCCTGCGCGTCGCACTTGGCCCAGACCACCGTCTTCCCGTCCGGAGCCACCGACGGCGTGCGGTCCAGCATGCGATCATCCGTGAGCCGGGTGAGCGTGCCCTGGTCCAGATCGAAGAGGGCGATCTCCGGCTCCAGCGTGCTGCCGGTGTAGCCGAAGTCCTGCCACGCCACGGTGCGACCGCCAATCACCGCCGCCCTGCGACTGCTGCCCGCTTGTGGCGCCAGCTCCACCGGCGCCTGCGCCTTGCCCACCTCGTACGTGAAGATGGCGCTGGAGGTGTTGACGCGGGTGAACACCACGGTGCTTCCGCTGATGTCCGACACGAAGTCGAACGCGCCGTCGTTCGGAATCGCCTGGTCCGTCCCAGACGCCAGGTCGTGGTAGCGAATCTCGCTCGTGCCTCCGGATTCGCTCGTGTAGGCGACCAGGGCCCCGCTCACGTGCGGGTCCGTCTGGTCTCCAGGGCCACCGTTCACCAGCTTCGCGGACCCGGAGAGACTGCCGACTTCAGGGGAGGCGGGGGACAGCGCAGGCAACAAGCACGTCAAGAGGGCCAGAGCGCGCAGCATCGGAAACCACCTTCCCGGGGGGACTCAGGAACGACAGACCCATGGCCCGCACAAGGCGCAGTGGGCCCGGAATGCTCCCCGGAGCGTGCTTCCCACGGCGGTCACGGCCGGCCGGACTTCAGGCCCCGCGGCTTTGCGCACCAGGCCTTTCGGCCAGGATTGCCCTTGAACAGGAACGACTGTGGTTCAGAGTCTAGGGAGACCCCCTGGCAGGGGTCAAGCCGACTGCTTGCCCGCACGCTCCCCGAGTCAGGGAGCCGCGTCGCTGGCCTGGTTCCAGATGTCGGGGTCCGTCTTGAGCGAAGGCGGCCGGGTGTCGACGATGAGCTCCGCCTTCTCGTGCTGCTCGACACGACCCACACCCACGGCGCGCACGTCCACGGTGTTGGAGCCTTCGCGCAGCTTCACCTTGCGCTCGAAGCGTCCGTCCGCGTCGGCGAGGACTCGCACGTTGTTCACCTGGACGCGGCTGCCGGGTGTCGTCTGGCCCCGAACCACGAGGTCCTTCTCCCGGCGCGTGCGCTCCGAGGGCCAGTCCACCTTGAGCAGCAGGCTGGTGGGAACAGCCGCCGGCTCCGACGGGGCCTGACCGGGACGGATGACGGACTGCTGGCCCGCACGGACGATGACGACCTTGCCCTGACCGAGCAACGTCACTTCACCCTCGCGCGTGCCCACGGCCACGGTGCCCTGGCCGTTGTTGCTCATGGTGAAGGCACCGGCTTCCTGCAGGGTCGCCACCGCGTCGCTCTGCGCTGCCTTCACCTCGAAGGTGTGGCGCTTGCCGGGACGCACGACGGCGGTCGCCATGCCGTTGGCGAGCAGGATGCGGGACACCGACGCGGTCAGCTCCTCCACGGACACCTCCGTGCCCGGGTCCATGCGGAACTCCACCGCCTCACCGCCGATGAGCACCGCGTAGGAGCCGTCGTTGGTGCGCACCTTGTCGTGCCGCCGCAGGGCCATGCCCACGGAAGCCGTTCGCCAGGTGCCGTCGCCTTCCTTCACCTCGACGGTGCCCGTCACCTCGGTCAGCTCCAGCTCCATCGCCTTGGGCACCACGGGCGCCGGCACCGACACCACGGGCGGAGCGCTGTCTCTTAT
>NZ_JABUMQ010000306.1:0-13966 GCF_013336645.1 Myxococcus sp. CA039A
CGTCGGAAGCGAGCGGGGCGGAGGGCACGAGCTCCGGGCTCTTCCTGTCCACCCACTTGCGCAGCAGGGCGATGGGCGTCCCGGCGAGCACGACGATGATGGCGGAGATGGACCACCCGACGGCGAGGATGCGCAGCGCGGCGGGCAGCTCTACGTGGGGGCCCGCCAGCAGGGGGAACAGCCACACGGCCAGGGACATCACCGAGCCGCCCAGAAGCACCCACCGCCGCCACCCACGCAACAGGTCGGGCCAGAGCGCGCGCAGCACGGCCCAGGCGCCCACATAGACCAAGAGGAGAAGCAACGGCCTGACCATCCACACACTCCCACGCGCTGAAGAGCGGGAGTCATAGCGGCGACCCGCCTGCCTCGCCGCACGAAGTGGCTCAATGTAGGAGAGGACGGGGCCTCGTGCGAGCCGGGCTCGGCCGGGAGCAGGGGAGCGCCAGGCCGCCCTCCCTACGCGCAAGCCGGGTGTGGCATTCCCGCGAGGAGCGAATCAGCGGTGGGTGCCGGGGCTGGCCATGCGCAGGTGCGCGTGCAGCGTCTCCGTGCGCAGGTAGAGGAACTGGGCGTCGCCGAAACCCAGCGCGTCGCCGTCCGTGAGCAGGACCTCCTGCTCCGCGGTGAGCGACGAAGCGTTGACCCACGTTCCGTTCATCGAGCCCACGTCCTTCACCGAGCAGTCGCCCCGTGACTCGTGCCACTTCAGCGTGGCGTGGTGCTTGGAGACGGATGGGTCCGGGACGAGCAGCGTGCAGCCCTCCATCCTCCCCACGGTGAGTTCGTGGCCATCCATGGCGGGACGCAGGAAGTGGACCTCCAGTGCGTCGAAGCCCCGGAGCATGACGAAGAGGCGGTCCACCAGTCGGCTGCGATGGGCCATGCCCACGGTGCGCGCCTCACCCAGCCGCATCGCCACCTGCTGGAAGACAGGCTCGGGCGGCTGTTGGACGAGGACCACGGGCCCGGAAGCGTCGAGGAAGGCTTCCAGGGTTGCCAGGGCGAACGGGCGAAGTTGCTTCACGGACGGCATGGTGGCCGCAACTTAACCTGGAGGACGCGCTGGACGCTCGCGCCCTCCGCGCGCTCCAGCCTCCCGTCCACCAGACAACGCTCCTGTGCGAGGGCGCCGGAGCCCGCGCGACCAGGATGAGCGGAAGCTTTCACGACGGGCGTTCCCACACCCAATCCATGCGCAGTGATTGCGGCGGGCTGTAATCCCAGACTCGGGAATGGGCTGAAAACATTTCAGATAGCGGCAATCAACGATAGAGGAGGAAATACAAACATTGCATATGGGCAGTGGGGCTCAGGTCGGTGAGCTCCATCACCAGGAGAACCCATATGAAAGCGCTGTCATTCATGGTGGTCGCGGGGCTCGCCGTTGGAATGCTCACGGGCTGTGGTCCCGAGACGTCTTCGCCCGAGGCCGTCTCCGGAGAGCTGGGCCCACGTTATGAGGCGACGCGCGCCGATGGCACGCCCGTGACGGTGCGGGATGCCTCGGGAGAGAACAACCTGAGCGCGCAGTCCATCGAGGGAGAGCGCACCCTCACCCAGGCGGCGTGCTGGGTGACGCTCCAGTGGTGTAGCGAGCCGGGCACCGGCGACATCGTCTGCACCCAGAACGGCGGCTGCACCACCGCGCAGTTCATCGCGGCGTGCATCTCGCTGGCTGAAGATATCTGCGGAATCTGAAACATCCGTGGATAGACAGCGTCAGTCCGTAAATCGGGCTGACGCTGTTCCGCTGCTTGCCTGATTCCTCTCACTTTCCGTGGGGCCTGACATGGTTCCAGGGAGGCGTGGGTGTGCGACATTGGGCAGCCGAGCGCGGGGCCCACGCACGCGGGGCATGCCAGGGTTGTGCGTGGTGCGGTGCGTCGTGAGACAAGGCTTTGCTCGGGTGACGTCTCCGGTTACATCCTCGTGACACAAACATCTGTGTTCGCACGAGGAGTCCTCGGACCATGTGGGAGCGAATGAAGAAGCGCGGCGCGTGGGTGCTGGCGTTGTCGTTGCTGGCGATGACCGCGTGTTCGGATTCGGAGGATGACGCGCCGCCGGACGCCGGGCAGGAGCAGCCCGACGGTGGCGGCACGCCCGACGCGGGGGACTCTGGGACGCAGCTGCCGGCGTTGGAGGTGCCTGAGGGCTGCAACCCGCTGGCGTCGGAGCACGACTGTCTGTTGCCGTACCCGTCGAACTACTTCCTGCAGGAGGACGCGGCGCTGCCGTCGGGTCACCGCGTGAAGTTGACCACGGCGGCGAAGCTGAAGATGAAGGACGGGACGCCCTTTGACTTCACGGACCTGCATCCGGCGGATGGCTATTCGCATGGGACGCAGATGCTCGCGCTCTTCCCGGGAGGCGTGGACGCGACGAACCTGCCGTCGGTGGCTCAGCCCACGGCGGCGACCACGGGCGCCACGGTGGTGCTGGATGCGGAAGCGGGCACGGGGGTGCTGCACTTCGCGGAGCTGGACCCGCGCGCGCCGGATGATGCGCACCGGGCACTGCTGGTGCGGCCGGCGGTGCGGCTGCGCGGTGGCGCGCGCTACATCGTCGCGTTGCGCGGGCTGAAGGCGAAGGACGGGACGGCCGTGCCCGTGCCAGAGGGCTTCCGCCGCATCCGGGATGGGCAGACGGCGGGAGACCCGCTGCTGGCGCCCCTGGCCGCGCGGTACGAGGCGGACATCTTCCCGGCGCTGGAGGCCGCGGGGGTGGCGCGCTCGGAGTTGCAGCTCGCGTGGGACTTCACCACGGAGACGGAGGAGAACGTCACCCGGGACATGATGGACGTGCGGCGGCTCGCGATGGAGGCGCTGGAGGCCACGCCGCCTGTCGTGACTGTGACGGAGGTGAAGGACGAGGTGGACGCGAACATCTTCCGCCGCATCAAGGGGACGCTGCGGGTGCCGCTCTTCACGGAGACGGCGCAGGCGGGGGCGCTGCTGGCGCGTGACGCGCAGGGCCGGGTGAAGCGCAATGGCGAGGCGGAGGTGCCCTTCACGCTCCAGATTCCGCGGAGTGTCTGGGGCCAGTCGGTGGCGCCGGTGCGCTTCCTCCAGTTCGGGCACGGCTTCTTCGGCAGCCAGGGCGAGTCGGACGGCTCGTTCGTCCGGCCCTTCGTGCAGGCGACGAAGATGGTGGTGATGACGGTGGACTGGTGGGGCATGTCGCAGGCGGACGCGCCGGGGGTGATTGGCGCCATGTCGCAGCAGCCCGCGCAGACGCTGCGTTTCACGGACCGGGTGCACCAGGGCATGGTGAACCAGATGGCCGTCACCTACGCGGCGCGGACCACGTTGAAGGACCTGGCGGAGCTCAAGGACAACGGGGTGCTCGTGTATGACCCGGACCAGACGTACTTCTACGGCATCAGCCAGGGGCACATCCTGGGTGGGACGTACGTCGCGCTGTCGCCGCACATCTCGCGCGCGGTGTTCAGCGTGGGTGGGGCGGACTTCTCGCTGATGATGTTCCGGGCGAAGCCGTTCGCGATGTTCCTCCAGGCGATTGCGGCGGCGGTGCCGGACGCGTTGGACCAGCAGAAGTTCGCGGCGCTGACTCAGACGAGCTTCGACCGCATCGACCCGATTACCTATGCGCCGCACGTGGTGACGACGCTGTACACCGGTGGACCGGCGTCGCGTCGGGTGTTGGTGCAGTACGGGCTGGGGGATGCGCAGGTGCCCAACGTGGCCACGGAGCTTCACGCGCGGGCGATGGGGCTGACGCAGCAGTTGCCGGCGACGTGGCGGGTGCCGGAGCTGCCGGTGTTCGAAGGTGCCATCGACAGCGCTGCGCTGGTGCAGTTCGACTTCGGGCTGCCGGCGCCGCTGCCGGGCACGGTGGCGGACCTGCCGGCGCAGGACAATCCGGTGCATGAGGGCGTGCGGCGCAACGTGAAGGGCCGCGAGCAGGTGGACCTCTTCCTGCGGCCGGACGGCAAGGTGGAGACCACCTGCGGCGGCGTCTGTCTCGGCGCCAACTGACGTCAGGCTCTGTCCGGCCAGGGCGTGGTGCTTGCAGGAATCACGGTCCGCGCTCATGCGATGGGCGCGGACCGTCCAACCTGTGAGACTGCATGCGTCCCTCTATCGAAGCGACTTCCTCGTCCCGTCCTCCTCCGATTCCACGAACTCCGGTAGGGAGTAGACGCCGCGACCTGGAGGGTGAGAAACAGGGCTCGGACCTCGCGCCTGTACGGGCTCCCGTCCGTCGGGGCGGCGCACGGCCTCGTCAGGGAGGATGCATGACACGGTACTGGCTCTCGTTCGACCTGGGGCTCCGGGGGAACTACGACGACCTCTACAGGTGGCTGGCGAAGCTGGAGGCACGTGAGTGCGGTGATGGCATGGCGACCTTCACGACGGCGCTGACGCCCACGCAACTCAAGCGCGCCCTCAAGCCCATCATCGGGAAGAAGGGCCGCGCCTATCTGATTGGGCCCGACAAGGATGGGAAGTGGAGCGGGAAGTGGCTGTTCGGCAGCAGGCGTCCAGCCTCCTGGGTCGGCTACTCCGAGGTGGCGGGAGAGGAGCAGGACGACGCATGAAGGTCTGCGTCGATGCCTGTTTCCTCATCGCGCTGTACGACTCGCGGGACGGTCTGCACGGTGTCGCGGAGGCCCTCTTCGAGAAGCTCTTCGACTCTGCCACGCATGAGCTCGTCGTCCCCTGGCCCATCCTCTATGAAACGGTGTCGACCCGGATGGCCCGACGCAGTGACTCGCTGGGGCTGCTGGAGCGGGACTTGAAGCGCTTGCGACAGCGAAACCGGTTGTCGATGTTGTTCGACCGCAAGATGCGGGAGCAGGCGCTGGGCGAGTGCTTCGAGGAGCTGAAGAAACAGGGAGGCAGCTACCGCGCCTTGAGTCTGGTGGACCGGGTGGTGCGCCTGATGCTGCTCAACCCGAAGAACCGGCTGCACGCTCTCATCACCTTCAACCGAGGTGATTTCGAGGATGTGTGCCGGAGCCGGAAGATTCAGCTCATCGACCAGCACGGCTGAGCCCTGGACCCACCGCCTCGTCGCGAGGACGGCGGGTCCGGATGCCGTTCAACTCACCCTGTGGCGCTCTTGAGCAGGTGGTCGCCGTAGTCCTCGCGCAGCTTCGTCTTGAGGAACTTGCCGGTGGACGTGCGGGGAATCTGCGCGATGAAGAGGTAGTCGTCCGGCAGCCAGAACTTGGCGAACTGTTTCGCCAGGTGCTCGGCCAGCTCCTCCTTCGTCGCCGCCTGTCCCGGCTTGAGCACCACCGCCGCCAGCGGGCGCTCGTCCCAGCGGGTGTGCCGCGCGGCGAACACCGCCGCTTCCAGCACCGCCGGGTGGCTCATCAGCGCGTTCTCCAGCGCCACCGACGAAATCCACTCGCCGCCCGACTTGATGACGTCCTTGCTCCGGTCGCAGATGCGGACATACCCATCCGCGTCCAGCGTGACGACGTCACCCGTCTTGAACCAGCCGTCGGACGTGAAGCGGTCCTGGCCCTCGCCGCCGTAGTACGAGCCCGCCACCCACGGCCCGCGCACCTCCAGCTCGCCCATCGTCGAGCCATCCCACGGCAACGGCTTGCCCTCCTCGCTCATCACCCGCGTCTCCACGAACGGCAGCGCGAAGCCCTGCGAGCCCTGCGCCGCCAGCTGCGTCTTCGCGTCCGCGTGGCGAAGCTCCTGCTTCACCTTCGCCATGGTGCCCACCGGGTTCATCTCCGTCATGCCCCAGGCGTGCGTCACCTCCAGCCCGTGCCGCTGCCGGAAGCCGTCAATCATCGCCGGAGGCGCCGCCGAGCCCCCAATCAACATGGTCCGCATCGCGCTCAGGTCCCACTTCTTCGGGTCCTGGTCCAACAGCGCGAGAATCCCCAGCCAGATGGTGGGCACCCCCCCCGCCACTGTCACCTTCTCCGTCGCCATCAACTCCAACAGCGACGGCGGGTCCAGGTGCGGCCCCGGCATCACCATGCGCGCGCCGGTGATGATCGCGTCGAAAGGCAGTCCCCACGCCGCCGCGTGGAACATGGGCACCACCGGCAGCACCGAGTCCGCCTCGCCAATGCCTGTCAGATCCTTCATGCAACACACCAGCGTGTGCAACACGATGGAGCGGTGGCTGAACAGCACGCCCTTCGGGTTGCCCGTCGTCCCCGACGTGTAGCAGAGCATCGCCGCGCTGTTCTCCTCCAGCGTCGGGAAGTCGAAGTCCACCGACTCCTTCGCCAGCAACTGCTCGTAGTCCAGCATCCCCTCTGGCGCGGGCCCCGCGTCCGGAATGACGATGACGTGGCGGATGCTGGGCACCTGCGCCGCGAACTTCTCGAACAGCGGCAACAGCGAGCGGTCCACCAGCACCACCGAGTCCTCCGCGTGGCGCGCGATGTAGGCCAGGTCGTTCGGGTGCAGGCGCAGATTCAGCGTGTGTACCACCGCGCCCATCGCCGGAATGCCGAAGTACGCCTCCAGGTGCCGGTAGTGGTTCCAGCTCAGCGTCGCCACCCGGTCGCCCGCCTTCACCCCCAGCCGCGTCAGCGCGTTCATCAACTGACACGTGCGCCGGTGGAAGTCCGCATAGGTATAGCGGTGCGTCGTCTTGTCCGGATTGCGGCTGACGATTTCCGAGCGCGGGAAGTACGTCCGCGCGCGCTCCAGGAAATGCGTCAGGGTGAGCGGGAAGTCCATCATGCGTCCTGGAAGCATCGGCACCGTCCCTTCACTGCGAGGGGTAGGCCACCGATGCTACCGGATGCGCACACGAGCCAGCGTCCCGCGTCATGCGGCTCGTTTGTTATCGCACTGCGTCAGCCGAAGAAGACCTGGGCGACCTCGAAGAACTCCTTGGGCACCTTCTTGAGCTCCTTCGTCGCGGCGGACAGGTCCACGCTGATGATTTCGTTGCCCTTGAGCGCGGCCATCTTCCCGAACTCGCCTCGGGCCACCATGTCGCAGGCGTGGACGCCGTAGCGGGTGGCGAGCACGCGGTCATGCGCGGTGGGTGCGCCGCCGCGCTGGATATGGCCCAGCACGGACACGCGCGTCTCGAAGCCGGTGCGGCGCTCGATTTCGTGCGCGACGATGTTGCCCACGCCGCCCAGGCGCGGCCGGCCTGCTTCGTCCAGCGCGCCGCTGGTGACGAGCTGCTCGTTCTGGTCCGCCGCCAGTTTGATGCGCGTGCCTTCCGCGACGACGACGATGGAGAAGGTGCGCCCGCCCGCGTGGCGGCGCTGGATGTGCTCGGCCACGCGCTCCAGGTCGGCGGGAATCTCCGGGACGAGGATGACGTCCGCGCCGCCGGCGATGCCCGCGTAGGTGGCAATCCAGCCCACGTGCCGGCCCATGACCTCGCAGACGATGACGCGCTTGTGGGACTCGGCGGTGGAGTGCAGCCGGTCCACGGCCTCCGTGGCGATGGCCACGGCGGTGTCGAAGCCGAAGGTGAACTCCGTGCCGTTGAGGTCGTTGTCGATGGTCTTCGGCACGCCGACGATGCGCAGCCCCTCTTCCGACATGCGCGTGGCGGCGGACAGCGTGCCCTCGCCGCCGATGGCGATGACGGCGTGGATGCCATTGCGTTCAATGGCGCGCTTGACCTTCTCCAGCCCGTTCTCGACCTTGAAGGGGTTGACGCGCGAGGTGCCGAGGATGGTGCCGCCCCGGTGGAGGATTCCGGAGGTGGTCTCCCGCGTGAGGCGGAAGTGGTTGTCCTCGAGCAGGCCCTTCCATCCGTCTCGAAGGCCCATCATCTCGAAACCGTGGGCGGTGGCGCGGCGGACGATGGCGCGGATGACGGCGTTCAGGCCGGGGCAGTCACCCCCGCCGGTGAGCACGGCGACTTTCATGGGGAAGGTTGTATCGCGCCCGGCGCCATGCGTGCTCGCGAAGTTTGCCCGAGCGCTCTCCGAAGGACGTGGCGACCCCTAGCCGAACACCGAGGGGCGCCGGTGCGTCCAGGGGTGCGCCGACTCGAGCTGCGCGGCCAGCCGGAAGAGGGTGGCCTCGTCGCCGAATCGGGCGATGAACTGGACGCCCACCGGCAGACCCTCCGGGCTCCAATGGAGGGGCACGCTCATGGCCGGGTTGCCCGCCATGTTCGCCATGGGGCAGTAGGGCGTGAAGGCCGCCGAGCGGAACAGCGGAGCGAGCGGCTCGTCGGGCGGGGCGGTGAAGGTGCCCAGCGTGGGCGCGGGCTCGGTGACGGTGGGCAGGAGCCACACGTCCACGTCCTCGAAGCGTCGGGCGAAGGCGCGGCCGAAGCGCAGCACTTCCGCCTGGGCGTGCAGGTAGGCCGTCAGGCCCTGGCTCAGTCCGAACTGGTAGAGCGCCCAGGTGAAGGGCTCGAAGTGCTCGGGCTCCGGGGTGCGGCGCATGCGCCGGCCCAGGCCCTCGATGCTGTTCACCACGCTGGCGGCCCACGCCGTCATGAAGTGCTGTCCCAGCTCCTCGTCGCCCGGTATCTGCAGGCTGCCTTCGAGGACGGAGTGGCCCAGGCCCTCCAGCAGCCGGGCGGTGGCGGCGACCGCGGCCAGGCACTCCGGGTGGACGGGGGCGCCCACGGCGTTGCGCAGCGTCAGGCCGATGCGCAGGCGTCCAGGTGGCGCGCCGACCTCCATGCTGTAGGGCCGCGTCTTGGGCGGGGCGATGTAGGGCGCACCCAGGTCGGGGCCCTCGGTGGCGTCCAGCAGGGTGGCGCTGTCTCGCACCGTGCGGGTGAGGGCATGCTCGCCCACCAGCCAGTGGACGCTGTCCGTCAGCTCCGGTCCGGTGGGGTTGCGGCCCCGGCTGGGCTTGAGGCCGAACAGGCCGCAGCTCGACGCGGGGATGCGGATGGAGCCGCCGCCGTCGGATGCATGCGCGAAGGGCACCATGCCGCTGGCCACCGCCGCCGCGGCGCCGCCGCTGGAGCCTCCGGGCGAGCGCGTCACGTCCCACGGGTTGCGACAGGGGCCGTGCAACGCGCCCTCCGTGGTGGGCAGGAGGCCCAGCTCCGGCGTATTGGTTTTTCCCAGCACGACGAGCCCCGCGCGCAGGTGGCGCTTGACCAGCTCACTGTCGTGGTTCGGTGAGAAGTCCTTCGTGAAGCGCGAGCCGAAGCTCAGCGGGTAGCCCTCCTGTGCGGCGAGCAGGTCCTTGAGCAGGAAGGGCACGCCGGTGAAGGGGCCCTGGGGAAGGGGCGCCTTCGCCCGCGCGCGCGCCGTGTCGAACTGCGTCTGCACGACGGCGTTGAGCTTCGGGTTGCAGCGCTCGATGCGAGCGATGGCCGCGTCCACCAGCTCCAGCGGCGTGACTTCACCGCTGCGGACGAGCTCGGCCTGGGCGGTGGCGTCGAGGCTGACGAAGGGGTCCATCCGTCGACTCTACCGCTTTCCTCGTCGACACCTTCGCATGCGGGCCGCCACGCATGACGCGTTGCGTTTGTGCGGTATCGGAAAGAGACAGTTGCAGCAGTTGTCACAGACGCGCCTCGTGGTGAACGCGTTCCTGACTCAGGGCTCGTGTTGGAGGTGGGGCTTCTATGCTCGTGTGCGCGCCTCTTTCGCGAGCGGAGAGCCTCCTTGCACCTTCGAGTCTTCGAGTCCGAGCAGGACGCGGCCGTCGCATGCGCCGCGCGAGTCCGCGAGGCGGTGATGTCTCATCCGTCGCTGGTGCTGGGGCTTCCCACGGGGCGCACGCCGCTCAACGTGTACCGGGAGCTGGTGGCGTTGCATGAGCGCAAGGCGGTGGATTGGTCTCGCGCGCGGACGTTCAACCTGGACGAACTGCTCGGGGTGTCGGCGGAGGACGGTGGCAGCTTTCGCGCGTACATGGACCGGCACTTCTTCCGGAAGGTGAATCTGTCGGAGGAGCGCATCCACTTCCTCGACGGCGCGGCGCCGGACGCGGAGGTCGAGTGCGCGCGCTACGAGGCGGAGCTGGCGGCGGAGGGTGGGCTGGGGTTGGTGCTGCTGGGCATTGGCGCCAACGGGCATCTGGCCTTCAACGAGCCCGCGGAGCAATTGCAGGCGCGCTGTCACCGGACGCGGCTGAGCCGGGAGACGCGGGAGGCCAACGCGATGCTCTTCGGTGATGACTCGAGCCGCGTGCCGCTGGAGGCGCTGACGTTGGGAATGGGAGCGCTCATCCAGTCGCGGCGCGCGATGCTGCTGGCGTTTGGCGAGGGCAAGGCGGAGGCGGTGAAGGCCATGATGGAGGGCCCCGTGACTCCGCGCTGCCCCGCGTCGTTCCTGCAACTGCACCGCGACGTGGAGGTGTGGTTGGACAGGGCCTCGGCGAGCGCCCTGTCGGCGCGGACTCAGTAGCGCGTCGAGTTCGCGTTGCGGACGAGGCGCGGCGACATCAGCTCGCGCAGCTTGCCGAGCAGGGTGAGGAACTCCTCGCGGTCCTCCTGGCCATCCACGGCATCCTCGGCGAGCGAGTGGATGCGCGCGAAGCCGCGGTCATCCGTCGGGGTGGTGCCGCGCAGGAGGTCCGCGGTGCCGGCGACGGCGAGGGCGAAGCGCAGGTCGGAGGAGGCGGTCGACAGGGACTCGCGCACCTGGTGGCGCGGCAGGGTGAAGCGTTGCTCGGCGACCTCGGAGTCGCCGGGCTTCTTGGCGCGCACGCGGACGGTGGCCACGGTGGAGCCTTCTCCAGTGAGGTCCAGTTCGTAGAGCGCGGTGACGGTGTGGCCCGCGCCGATTTCGCCCGCGTCGACGGCGTCCTTGCGGAAGTCGTTGTCGGCGATGGCGCGGTTCTCGTAGCCGAGCAGCCGGTAGCCGCGCACGGCGGTCGGGTCGAACTCCACCTGGATTTTGACGTCCTGGGCGATGACCTCCATGGTGCCGCCGAGCTGCTCCTGGAAGACGCGGCGGGCCTCGCGCTCGGAGTCGATGTAGTAGCAGTTGCCGTTGCCCTTGTTGGCCAGGCGCTCCATCAGGTCATCGCGGTAGTTGCCCATGCCGAAGCCGATGGTGGAGAGGGTGACGCCTTCCTTCACGTAGCGGCTGATGCTCTCCAGCATGGCGTCCGCCGTCTGGTTGCGGCCGAGGTTGGTGTCGCCGTCGGTGAGGACGACGACGCGGGAGACGCGGTTGGCTCCGGCCATGCGGACGGCGTGCTGGTAGGCCAGCTCCAGGCCGCTGCCCATGGCGGTGCCGCCGCCGGAGGAGAGGCCGTCGATGGCGGCTTCGATGACCTTGCGGTCGCGCGCGGGCGTGGTGTCCAGCACGGTGCGCACGTCACCGGCGTAGGTGGAGATGGTGACGGTGTCGGCGGGGTTGAGGCCGGCGACGGCGAGCTTCATCGACGTCTTGGCGAGCTCCAGCCGGTCCTCGCCGTTCATGGAGCCGCTGGTATCCACGAGGAAGACCAGGTGCGTGGGCTTGCGCTGGGCCTTGGCGACGTGGCGGCCCTGGAGGCTCACCTTGAGGATGTGCTGGCTGGGGGCGAAGGGGGAGGGCGCGGCTTCGAGCGCGACGTGGAAGGCGCCCTCGTCGGGCTTGGGCTCGGGGACGCGGTAGCGGAAGTAGTTGACCCATTCCTCCACGCGGACGGTGTCGGCGGAGGGCAGCCGGTCACCCTTCACGGCGCGGCGGAAGAGGGCGTAGGAGGCGGTGTCCACGTCCACGGCGAAGGTGGAGAGCGGGTCGTTCTCGGTGCGGGTATAGGCGTTGGAGGCGAGGCGCTCCTCGCGCTGGCTGGGAGCGGGAGCCTCGGCGTAGGCGCCCGAGTTGAAGTGGCGCATCGGCTTGCGTTGGAGGGAGTCGACAGTGGAGGGCGCGCCGTCGTTGCCGTAGGCGGTGTTCTCTCCGAAGGTGCGCATGCTCTTCCTGTGGGCCACGTCTGGGTTGCCGGCGAGCGCCCCGCAGGTCGCGCCGAAGTACTTGCGGATGTTGTCGCCGAACAGGGTGACCACGCCCACGAAGGCGAGCACGAGGGACAGCAGGGAGTAGAGGACCTTCAAGCGCTTGCTCATGGAGCCTCGGGGCGTGGAGGGAGTCGTCATGCGTGAGCTACTCGTCGCACGAGTGCTTCACGCCGCGCGTCCGTCATTCGCCCGAGGTCGGTCAACGGGAGGAGGTCGGTCATCCGACCGATGCGGCCTCCCCGCACACGTCGGGTTTCAGCTTCGATTCGACTCCTTGGGTGGAAGGCGACTCAGGCGCCACACGTTCCAGGCCTCAAGGGCTGTCGTGGCCGCGACGTAGAGGATCAGGATTCCTATGGTTTTCGCGGCCCACGTCACGCTGAAGAACATCGCGCACAGACACAGGGCCAGAAGGAACAGGGCCAGTCGGCTGCCGCTGCGGACGCGGATTGCGGACTGACGGATGCGGGTGGCTCGCTTCATGGTCGACCCGGGACTCGTTTCAGCGAAAGGGTTCGAACCCAACATGCCGCGCGCAAAGTTGTCGAGTGCTTCGTGGCCACGCGGCGTGTCACGGCGAAGAGGACTCGAAAGACAGGTCGCCATGGTGGCGACCCTTGAGGCCGGTCCCTGTTCAGCCCGGTCGCGTGTTCGCGGTGACGGTGGGCTTCGCTTGCGTCGCGCGAGTCGGCGCTTTCGCGGGAACAGCCTCGCTCTTCGGCTTCGCCTTGGGTGCCACCGGTTTGGCGACGACCGCGGTGCGTGCTGGCGCCGTCACGGGCTTTGCGACGACCTTGGGGCGCACGGGGGCCACGGGCTTCGCCGCCACCCTGGGCCCCGCCTTCTTGCTCACCGGCGCCACGGCGGGCCGCGCGGGAGCCACGGGCTTCGCCACCACGGCCACCACGGGCCGAGCACGCGCCGCGACCACGGGCACTGGACGAGGCGGCGGCTCCGGCGGCCGTGTCCGCACCCAGGCCGTGAGCACCTTGGGTACGTAGTACTCCGTCTCCCCATTCCTCGGCACGCGCCCATCCACCGCGCCAGGCCCCGCGTTGTACGCGGCCACCGCGAGCCTCACGTCGCGAAACCGCCGGAGCTGTTCGGCCAGATATCGCGCGCTCCCATCCAGTGCGGGCTCCGGGTCGAACGGGTCCTCCACCCCCAGCATCACCGCCGTGGTGGGCATCAACTGTCCCGGTCCCATCGCGCCCGCCGGAGAGATGCGGTGCACCCGCCCCTCCGACTCCACCAGCACCAGCGCCTGCAGCAGTCCCGCGGGCAGCCCATGGCGCCGCTCCGCCCGTGCGATGAGCGGCTCCAGCGGCTCGTGCCCATCCAGCACGCACGACGGCCGGTGCGCCACATACGTGCGCAGCGCGTTCACCTTCATCTCCAGGAACGACAGCGACAGCGGCGACACGTGCGTGTCACCCAGCCACGCAATGGCCGTGTTGATGAGGACCACCGGCGTGACAGCCGCCAGCCCCACCCACGCCCACCACGGAATGCTGAAGCCACCCAGGGCCCGCTTGCGCGCCACACTCCACCCTTAAGTGCGCTTGGCTCCCCCGTCCAACTTCCGGCGCCCCTCCCGTGTCCCAGGCGGCACCCGCAGTCCGTCCAGCACCAGCGTCGTGAGCGCGTCCGGCAACTCCAGCGGATTGCCGATGTCCTCCTCACTCAACACCGCCAGCAGCAGCCGCTCCACCGCCCCCACCACCGCGAGCCCGCTCACCGCTGGCCGTATCGGCCGCAACAGCCCATGCGTGTGCGCCTTCTGGGTGATATCCACCGCATGCCGCGACACCTCCCGCGCCAGCTGCGCCACCTTCCGCCGCGCACCCACCGCTGGCCCCCGACTCTCCTGGAGGTACAGCCGCACCACGCCGGGGTACTGCAACAGCGCGCTCGCGATGACGGCAGCCATGGCGCGGTACGCCTCGAACATCGCCTCCACGCCCCGCGCCTTCCCGAGCGCCTGGCCGCACGCCTCCAACCCCGAGAGCAGCTCGCCCCGCACCGGCTCCAAGAGCGCCTCCACGAGCGCCGCCTTGTCGACGAAGTACCGGTAGAACGTCCCCTTGGCCACCCCCGCCGCCTGGGTGATGTCGTCGAT
>NZ_JABUMQ010000307.1:0-13916 GCF_013336645.1 Myxococcus sp. CA039A
GCCTGAGACCCCGCCCGCCGCCACGACGGCCACGCCGAATGCGGCCACGGGCTCGCTCGCCAGGCCCTTCAAGCTGTCCCGGCGCTTCGACCGCACGGGCCGACTGCTGGGCGACACGGCGATGGAGCGGCTGGCCAACGCACGCGTCGTGGTGTTCGGCCTGGGCGGCGTGGGCAGCTACGCAGCCGAGGGACTGGTGCGCAGTGGCATTGGCCACCTCACGCTGGTGGACCACGATGACGTGTGCGTCACCAACACCAACCGCCAACTCCACGCGACGGTGAAGGCCGTGGGCAAGCCGAAGGCGGACCTGATGGCGCAGCGCTGCCGGGAGATCAACCCGGAGGCGAAGGTCGAAGCCGTGCGCGAGTTCTACCGCGAGGAAATCGCGGAGCAGATGCTCCAGGCCGGCCAGTACGACTTCGTCGTCGACGCCATCGACAACGTGAAGGCGAAGCTGCACCTCCTGCACCGCTGCGTGTCGCTGGGCATTCCCGTGGTCAGCTCCATGGGCGCCGCCGCGCGACTGGACCCCACCGCCATCCGCGTGGAGGACCTGTCCGAGACGCACATGGACCCGTTCGCCAAGGACATCCGCAAGCTGCTCAAGCGCAAGTACGGCGTGGAGACGGACCGGCACACCGGCATCACCGCCGTCTACTCCATCGAAGCGCGGCGCATGCCCGTGGCCCTCAACTACGACGACTCCACGGACGGCTTCCTCTGCGTGTGCCCGAACGACAACGACTTCCACACGTGCGACCACCGCACGCAGATTGACGGAAGCGTGTCCTTCGTCACGTCGTGCTTCGGGATGAACGCGGCCGGCGTCGTCGTGCGCCGGCTCGCCTCCACCCGCTGACGCCTCACGCCACCTGCTGGGACGAGGACTGCTGCGCCGTCACGGCGGCTTCTCGCCCGCAGGGACGACGGAAGACGCAGCGCACACAAGGAGACAGGGACTCCGAGGTCGGAAAGGCGGACGCGTCCAGCGGCGTGTTCGTCGCGGGGTCCTTCAAGAGCGAGCGCATCTTCGCCACGCTCGTCTCGAAGTGCTGGTGGAAGGACGCCATGGCGCCCAGGTCCACCTGGACGTCCTGCTCCTTGCCTTCGTTGAGGTACACCAGCGAAGCGCGCACCTTCTCCACCGGGAAGCGGTAGCGCTGCGACACGTAGAGCGCGTAGCCGAGCACCTGCTCGTCATAGCCATCGCGAGACTTGCCCGTCTTCCAGTCCACCACGACGGGCGTGCCGTCGGCGTCCACGAAGGCGAAGTCGGGGATGGCGAACACCTTCAGCCCGTTCAGCGTGAAGTGGGCGAAGTCGAAGCCCGCGTCGACCTCCAACCACTGCTCGGGCTTGAGGCTCTTGGCGATGACGGGCCAGCGCGACGTGAAGAACCACGCCAGCGCCGCGCGCACCGTCTCCCAGTTCTGCTTCCAGGCCTCGTCCGGCAGCACGTCGCCGTACTCGTGCTCGACGAGCCCGGTGAACGGCTTGCGGTACTTCTGCGACCAGTAGAGCTTCCCGCGCGAGTGCCGGAAGTCGTCCTGCATCACCTTGCGAGCCCGGGCCTCCACCGCGGCCGGGTCGACAGTGCGCCCCGCGCGCCAGTCCAGGAGCACGTCCTTGATCTGCTCGTGCACGATGCTGCCCGCCCAACTGAAGCGGTTGGCCAGCTTCTTGAGCACGTACAGCTCTCGCACGTCCTTCGGCGCGTCCGCCTCCCACCCGCCCCACGAGCGGTAGTAGTAGAAGTAGTAGGAGCGCAGGCATTCGGAGAACTTCTCGTGGCGGCTCTTGGACCAGGAGAAGTCGTTGCTGAGAGGGGGGCGCCGCATGGAAGCGGCGCATCCTAGGCGTTCGCTCGCTCCGCCAGAAGGGGAACAGGCAGGGAAACGAGCCCCCGGAGCGGGTTGAATGACAGTCCGGGTGCGCAACCCTGAGAGTATGGTCCCCGCCACCATGAAGAGCCAACCCTTCAAGGAGCGAGTCGTCCTCATCACAGGAGCGTCCAGCGGCATCGGCCGCGCGGCGGCTCGGGCGTACGCGGCGGCGGGGGCGCATGTCGTGCTCGCCGCCCGGCGCCTGGAGCGACTGGAGGATGTGGCCCGTGAAGTGGAGTCACTCGGCGTCAGGGCACTGTCCGTGCGGTGCGACGTGACGCGCAGCGAGGACGTGGAGCACCTCATGCGCGAGACACAGGCCGCCTTCGGTGGGCTGGACGTGCTGGTGAACAACGCGGGCCAGGGCTTGTACGGCCCCCTGGCGTCCATCAGCGAGGAGCAGCTTCGGCAGGTCTTCGAGCTGAACGTGTTCGCGCTGTGGCGGGTGACTCGCGCCGCGCTGCCACTGCTGCGCGGACGGCGCGGAGCCCAGGTGGTGAATGTCAGCTCCGTGCTGGGACATCGCGGGTTGCCGTTGCTGGGTGGGTACTGCGCGTCGAAGGCCGCGGTGAACGCGATGACGGAGTCGCTGCGCACGGAGCTGGCGACGGAGGGCATCCGCGTGCTGCTCGTGTCTCCGGGCTTTACCGAGAGCGAGTTCCGCGAGCACCGGCTGAACGCGGAGGGCTGGGCGCAGGAAGCCGTTCCGTTGAAGGCCATGTCGTCGGAGGAAGTCGCCCAATCGATGGTGCGCGCGAGCGTGCGAGGACGGCGTGACACCATCCTCACCCTCCCCGGACGCGTCATGGTACTGGCCAACCGATTCGTCCCCGGCCTGTTCGACCGTGTTGCCCACCGCATGGCCAACCCCGTGAAGAAAGACGCATGAGTCCCCGCAGTCGCCCCACGAAGCGCGCCGCAACACCGGACACCCAGACGCAGCTCGGAATGCTGGACTCGGGTGCGGCGCCCCCGGCCGAACCCACGACGGAGCAGGACCGGAACGTCGTCCGTCCGCGTCGAGGTCGTCCGCCGCGCAAGCCTGAAGCCGTGCCCGCACAGTCTTCAGTCCCCGTTGCCGCGATGACCCATGAGGCCACACCCGTGGAGCCTCCTCGCGCGAAGCGCGGTCGTCCACCGCGTACCGTCGTGTCGGCCCGTGTTCCCACGGTGACTCCGAGCGCCGCGCACCTCGCCTCGGTCCGGACACCGCTGTTGGACTGGTACGACCGGAACAAGCGCGACCTGCCCTGGCGCCGCACGAAGGACCCGTATGCCATCTGGCTGAGCGAGGTCATGCTTCAGCAGACGCAGGTGGCCACCGTGATTCCCTACTGGGAGCGCTTCCTCGCGCGATTCCCCACGGTGCTCGCCCTGGCCGCCGCTCCGCTGGATGACGTGCTCTCCGGATGGAAGGGCCTGGGCTACTACTCCCGCGCGCGCAACCTGCACCGCGCCGCGCAGGAAGTGGTGTCGCGCTTCGGCGGCAAGCTGCCCTCGACCGCGGCGGAGCTGCTCTCGCTCCCTGGCTTCGGCCGCTACACCTCCGGCGCGGTGGCCTCCATCGCCTTCGGAGAACAGGCTCCGCTCGTCGATGGCAACGTCGCGCGCGTGCTGTCCCGACTCTTCGAAGTGGAAGGTCTCCCCGGTGACCGCGAGCGAGAGGCCACGCTCTGGGAACTCGCCACCCTGCTGGTGAAGGGCGAGCGGCCCGGCGACTTCAACCAGGCGCTCATGGAGCACGGAGCCACGACGTGCCGCCCGGAGAACCCGCTGTGTCTGTTGTGCCCGGTGCGCACCGGCTGCGTCGCCTTCCGCAAGGGCCGCGTGGACGAGCTGCCACCCGCCAAGGTGCGCGCCGCGCCAAAGAAGCTGACGCTGGCCCTCGCCGTGTGGGCCCACGCGGACACCCTGTTGTTCGCTCGCCGCGCGGACTCCGGCCTCTTCGGGGGCCTGTGGGAACTCCCCGCCGCCGAGGTGGATGAGGACGCCACCGAAGCAGAAACCACACTCCGCCTCACTGGAGCGCTGGGCGCGGGCGTAAAGCTGGAGGCCATGCTGGGCACGGTGAAGCGGCAGCTCACCCATCGCGACCTCACACTGCGCCTCTACCGCATATCGGGGCCGCTGCGCCCCACCCGCTCGGCGGCCTTCCAGGAGCTGCGCTGGTGCACACCGTCTGAAGCGGCGACCCTCGGCATGAGCACCGCGATGCAGCGCGCGCTCGAAGCAGCGATGACCGCGCTGAAGTAGGGCCGTGCCTGCTCGCTCTGGCTCGCGAGTCACGTCAAATCCGCGTCACGCGCCCGCGCTGTCCACCGCGCGACACGGCGTCACTCGGCATGTTGCGTCGCCAACCCCCAACGCATCAGGTCGCTTTCGCGTGCACCTCTCGAGACTCAAGCTTCGCGCGCCCTTTCCCGGAGGCGCCTCGATGGCTCGCAACAACACACAAAAGTCGACCCCGCATACGGCGACGCAGCCCACGGAACACGCCAACGGGTCCAAGGCCTCACGCGGCCCCATTCCTCATGAGCAGATTGCCCGGCGCGCCTACGAAATCTATCTGGCGCGAGGCGGCAACCACGGAAGTCACGAGCAGGACTGGCAGCAGGCCGAACGAGAGCTGAGGCTCGGCCGCCAGTAGACACGCCTCGCTCCGCGCCTTCCGGCGTGGAGCGTCCGACACCGGAGCGCGGACGGCCTCCGTGGCCGTCTTGCTCGGTGAGGAGGCGGCGAGTGCAACACGGGGCGCGCAGCTTCGAGCGCTCCACGCGACCTCCACCGTGCCGCCTTGCTCCGTAGGGAGGCGGCAAGTGCAACACGGGGCGCTCGGCTTCGAGCGCTCCACGCGACCTCCACCGTGCCGCCTTGCTCAGTGCGGAGGCGGCGAGTGCAGCACGGGGCGCTCGGCTTCGAGCGCTCCACGCAGCCTCCGCTGGGCCACCTTCAACTCGGAGAGGACGCGCTCCGCATCCACCACCGAGCGCATGGCCAGTCCGCACGCGGGCGTCAGCAGCACCGTCGACACGGCCCGAGGGAACGTGAAGCCGCGCGGCAATGCGGCCTTCAGCGAGGCCTCCACCGAATCCGCCAGCTCCGTCACCTCGTACGTCGACGCCAGGTCCGTGGGAATGATGCCCAGGCTCAGCGTCGCGCCCGAGTTCAGATAGCGCTCCAGCGCGTCACCCTCCTCCAACATCGCATCCAGCGACAGCCGCACATCCAGCGACAACAGGTCCGGCTGCACGTCCAGCAGCGCGGCCCAGTCCGTGTTGCCACAGCAGTGCAGCCCCACCAGCGCGCCTTCACGCTGGAGCGCCACCACCAAGAGCCTCAACTCCTGGAGCGCCAGCAGGTGACGCGGCTGGACGCGCTGGAAGGCATAGAGCCCCGGCTCATCCAGGAAGAACAGCGGCGTGGTGCCCGCGCGTCGCAGCGCCTTCACCATCGCCAGCGAGCGCGCCAGCACCAGTCGGAAAATCACCTGGTCCAACCCGGGTACCTCCAGCGCGGACAGGCCCGAGTCCGTGCGCGCCACCGAGCGCACCGTGAACGGCCCCGCGAGCTGCGCCTTCGCGAACGCCAGCTTGCGATGCTCCACTTCCCACAAGAAGGGACGCCACGCACGGCACGCCTCGGGGGTGGGCTCGTACGCCTCCAGCGTCCCCGCCGCGAGGGCCGCGTCCAGCTTGGCCTCGAACTCGCCGCGCCCCTCCTCCCAGGCCTTCAGGTCCACCGTGCACAGGCCCTCCTCGTCGAAGCGCAGGCCCGGCAACCCCTCGAGCGCCGCCGGAATCATCAGCTCCGAGGGCTTGCCCACCGGAAGCTGCGGGAGGAACGGGATGTCCATCGACAGGGCGACCTGGAGCCCCAGCTCCACCTGCGTATGGGGCAGGCTTCCAATCCCCGTCGTGGCACAGGCGGGCAGCAACTGGACGGCTCGGCGGATGTTGGGCGCGCTCATGGCCGGCGAGTCTACCCGCTCCCTCCGCCAGCGGGGCACCTCGGGCTTCCCCGAGCGCCGGGCCTTCTCTGAACGGGACGACCTCATCCTTGCCAGGGGCCCCCTGGGGCGTCCCAAGGAGGAGGAATCCGACATGGTGCTTCCAATCTGGCGAGCAGGCGTGCTGCTGGCGACCTTGGGATGGGCTGCCCCCTCCCTCGCGAAGGACCCCCAGGTGCGTAAACAGCAGCAGCCGGCCCCGTTCTTCGGCGCTCCCGGCCTCACCGTCCGAGGCGGTGTCACGGCGTACACCGGTGACTTGGGCACGGAGACGGATGTGGGCACGTTCCTGGGGCTCCAGGCGGATGCGCAGCTGTTGCCCGCGGTGGGCCTGGAGCTGGGCTACGAGGGCTCCGCCAACGGCTTCGCGGACATCGACAACGCGACACTGTGGCGCCACAACCTGGGAGCGCTGGCCAAGGTGGGCCCCACCATCCGGGAGAACTGGAAGCCCTTCCTCGGCGCGGGCGTGGGCGTCAGCTACCTGGACGCGACCTCCGAGGCCAACGCGCGCCAGTTCGACGACACCTTCCTGGCCGAGGTGCCGCTCACCGCCGGAGTCGAGTACCGCTACAACGGCGTGACGGCGGGCGCACGCGCCACCTATCGCGTATTCGCCGGTGGCGGAGACTTCGCCCCCGGCGCCGATGATGACGGCGACCTCTTCAGCGCCGGGCTCAGCCTGGGCGGCCGCTTCTGACGGACCGCCCGGGCCTCAAGCCACTTCCGCTCGACTCACGGGGCGTCCAACGCCAGCGGGCGGTGCTGACCACCGCCCTGGCGGCACGGCACCTTCCGCTCACGTCACGGAGAAGTACGACGCCTGCTGATGGTGGAAGACGAGGGCGGACACGGAGGCCTCCGGCTCCATCATGCAGCCGTCGGTAAGCTGCACGCCGATGTCCTCCGGTCGCAGCGCGGTGAAGAGCTTCGACTGGTCTTCCAACCGAGGACACGCGGGGTAGCCGAATGAGTAGCGCTTGCCCGCGTACTCCGCGCGGAAGCGCTCCAGCATCGTCATGTCCGGCTTGTCCGGCGTGCCCCACATGCTGCGCAGCTGCGTATGCAACAGCTCCGCGTAGCCTTCGGCCGTCTCCAGCGCGAGCGCCTGCACCGCGTGCATCTTCAGGAACTCGCCCTTGGCCTTCATGCCCTCGGACAGCTCGCGGATGCCAGAGCCCGCCGTCACCACGAACATCGCCACGTTGTCCGTGGGCACGCCGCGCTCCAGCGGGCGCAGGTAGTCGGCCAGGCACAGCCCTCCCTCGCGGTCCTGCCGGGGGAAGTCGAACGACGCCGCCTCCTTGCCGGTGCTCCCGTCGAAGAGCACCACCCGGTTGCCGTCGCTGCCCGCCTTGTAGAACTGGAACACCGCGCGCGCCTGCATCAACCCGCCGCGCAGCATGCCCTTGAGTTCTTCCACCGCCTCCTTCAGCGCCAGCGCCTTGCGCCCCTCCTCCGTCTTCGCCAGCTCCGCTTCCGCCGGAGTCCCCAACGCGCGCGACGACGTGCGCAGGCCCAGGTGCCGGCCGTACAGCATGACCGGGTTGATGAACTTCCAGATGTGGTCCAGCGGCGTGTTCGTCAGCACGTGCCGCTCCCAGTCCGGCGCCGAGGGCACCGTGTCCAGGATGCGAATCTCCGCGCTGCGCGCACGCGACGTCTGAGCCTCCACGCGAGGACGCTCCTTCACCTCTTGCGCCAGCTTCACGCGCCGCTCGGACAGCTCTCCGCGCAGCTTCTCGTGCGAGGACGGGTCCACAATCTGCTTCGCCAGGTCCAGACCGCTCATCGCGTCCTGCGCGTAGGCCACCGTGCCGCCGCCGTACGCCGGAGCGATGTTGCGGTCCACGAAGTTGCGGCTGAGCGCCGCGCCGCCCACCAGAATCGGCACGCTCACACCCGCGCGCTTCAAGTCCTCCGCCGTGGCCACCATCTGGTGCGCGCTCTTCACCAGCAGCCCCGACAGGCCGACGATGTCCGGCTTGTGCTCGCGCACCGCCTGCACCAGCTGCTCGGGCGGAACCTTGATGCCCAGGTTCACGACCTGGAAGCCGTTGTTGGCCAGGATGATTTCCACCAGGTTCTTCCCGATGTCGTGCACGTCACCCTTCACCGTGGCCAGGACAATCTTGCCGCGCATCGCCGCCTGGGCGGCGCTCATGTGCGGCTCCAGGAAGGTCACCGCCGCCTTCATCGACTCGGCGCTCTGGAGCACCTCCGCGACAATCAGCTCGTTGGCGGCGAAGAGCCGGCCCACCTCGTCCATGCCCTTCATCAACGGCCCGTTGATGATGTCCAGCGGCGCGTACTTCGCCATCGCCGCTTCCAGGTCCGCGAAGAGGCCGTCGCGCGAACCCTCGATGATGTAGCGCTGGAGCCGCTCCTCCAGCGGCAGCGTGCTCACCTGCGCCTTGGGCGGCTTGCGCTCGCGGAAGTGCGCGGCGAACGGCGTCACCGGGTCCGTGCCCCGGTTGTAGAGCAGGTCCTCCGCCAGCTTCCGCTCTTCCTCGGGCAGCGACGCGTAGCGCTCCAGCTTCTCGGAGTTGACCAGCGCCATGTCCAGGCCCGCCTGGACGCAGTGGTACAAGAAGACGGAGTTGAGCACCTCGCGGCCCGCCGTCGGCAGACCGAAAGACACGTTGGAGATGCCCAGCACGGAGCGGCACTGCGGGAAGCGCTGCTTGATGAGCCGCACGCCCTCCACCGTCTCCACGCCGCTGCCCGTGTACTGCGCGTCACCGGAGGCGCACGGGAAGACGAGCGGGTCGAAGTACAGGTCCTCCGCCTTCATGCCGTACTTCTTCGTCAAGAGCTCGAACGAGCGCTCCGCGACCTCCAGCTTGCGCTGGCGCGTCACGGCCATGCCAATCTCGTCGATGCAGCCCACCACCAGCGCCGCGCCGAAGCGACGCGCCAGCGGCACCACCTTCTCGAAGCGCTCCTCTCCGTCCTCCAGGTTGACGGAGTTGATGATGGCCTTGCCCTGGCTGTACGTCAGGGCCATCTCGATGACGCGCTCGTCGGTGGAGTCAATCATCAAGGGCACACGCACCTTCTTGATGACCACCTCCAGGAACTCGCGCATGTCCTCCAGCTCTTCCCGGTCCGGGTTGGCCAGGCAGATGTCGATGATCTGCGCGCCCCGCTTCACCTGCGCGCGGGCAATCTCCGACGCGTCCTCCAACTGCCCCGCGACGATGAGCTCCTTGAACTTCTTGCTGCCGATGACGTTGGTGCGCTCGCCGACGATGACCGGCCGCATCTCGTCCGTCACTTCCAGGTAGTCCACGCCAGACAACGTGGAGCGGGGCTTGGGCGTGGACGCGCGCGGCTTCAGGCCCTTCACCGCCTGGGACAACGCGCGGATGTGGCCCTCCTGCGTGCCGCAACAACCACCCACCACGTTGAGCCAGCCCTGCTCGCAGAAGCGCGTGAGCGAACGCGCGAGCATCTCCGGCGTCTCCAGGTAGTTTCCGTTCTCGTCCGGCAGGCCCGCGTTGGGCACGCACGACACCGGGAACGGGCTCAGCGCCGCCAGCGAGCGCAGGTGGTCCGTCATGAAGTCCGGACCCGTGGCGCAGTTGAGCCCCAGGTACAGCAACTCCACGTGCTCCAGCGACGTGGCCAGGCTCTCCACGCTCTGGCCCGCGAGCATGGTGCCCATGGGTTCAATCGTGCCGGACACCGCCACCGGCAGCGAGTAGCCCAGCTTGCGGAACGCGCGGTCGATGCCCAGGAGCGCCGCCTTCACGTTGCGCGTGTCCTGCGCCGTCTCCACCAGGAGATAGTCGGAGCCGCCGAGCGCGAGACCCTCGGCCTGCACGGCGAAGTTCTCCACCAGCTCCTCGAAGGTGATGCCGCCCGTGACGCTGATGGCCTTGGTGGTGGGGCCCACCGAGCCCGCCACCCAGCGCATGCGCCCGTCCTTCGCCTCGGCCTCGGCGGCGGCTTCACGCGCCAGTCGCGCGGAGGCCGCGTTGATTTCGAGCGCCTTGTGCCCCAGGCCGAACTCGTTGAGCACCACCGGCGTGCCGCCGAAGCTGTCGGTCTCCGTCACGTCCGCGCCCGCCGCGAAGTAGCGCGCGTGGATGTCCCGGATGATTTCCGGCCGGGTGAGGACCAGGTTCTCGTTGCAGCCCTCGAACTC
The DNA here is from genome assembly GCF_013336645.1 of Myxococcus sp. CA039A. NCBI lineage: Bacteria > Pseudomonadati > Myxococcota > Myxococcia > Myxococcales > Myxococcaceae > Myxococcus > Myxococcus sp. CA039A. Next base: position 10,043 of record NZ_JABUMQ010000307.1, read on the forward strand.
GGCGCCGCCAAAGTCCGCGGCCTTGAGGTCCAGTTGCTGCAGCAGCGTGCCCATGGCGCCGTCGAGCACCAACACGCGCTCACGCATCGCGGTGCGCAGGGCCTCCACGCGACGACCGTTCTCTCCAGAGGGGGGCGGAAGGGCAGTGGGACTCGTCATGATGGCTTCACTCCAGTCAGCAGAAAGACTCGAAAAGGGCTGGCACCCTCGCGGGCATGCGCCTCGCGGGTGAGCGACGCGAAACCCTGCTCGCGCAGCGCCGTCTCCAGCTGTGACGGCTCGAAGCCCAGGTGGCGGTGGCCCAGCCGCTCCACCACCCAACGCTCGTCATGCGGCATCAACTCCAGCAGCACCAGCCGGCCGCCCGGCTTGAGCAGCCGCGCCGCCTCCGCCAGCACACAGGCGGGGTCCTCCACGTGGTGGAGGCTCTGCGAAATCACCACCAGGTCCATCCGCCCCGACTGCAGCGACAGGTGCTGAAGGTCCTCGCACAGGAAGGTGACGTTGGCGGCGTGCTCATTGGCGGCCCGCTCGCGCGCCTGCTCCAGCGCCACGGCGTTCTGGTCGATGGCCCACACGTGCCGCGCCCACCGGGCGATGGCCACGCTCAAGACGCCCGTGCCACAGCCAAAGTCCGCCACGTCCAGGGGCGGCAACAGCGACGCCAGCGCGCCGGCCCACAGGAACCAGGACTGGCCCGGCTCCAGGAGTCGCTCGTTGAGCGCCTGCCGGTCCGCCCGCGCGCGCAGCAGGTCCATCAACCGCGCCGAGTCACCCGCCGCGTCCTCGGCCTCCCTCGCCAGTCGGATGAGGGGCCAGCGCGTGTCATCCCCCTCCAAGGCCAGCGAGTAGTAGCTGAAGCCCGCCTGTCGCTCCTCGCGGATGAGCCCCAGCCCCTTGAGCTTCCCCAGGTGGTGCGACACCGACGACTGCGCCACGCCCACCAGCGACACCAGCTCCGTCACGTTCAGCGGAGCCTCCGCCACCAACCGGAGGATGCGCAGCCGCGTCGGGTCCCCGAGGGCCCGGAAGGATTGGGACAGGGCTTCCATATCGCCGCATCAACATACGTCGATGTCTCACTGGTGGCCAGCGGACTTTCGACGCACTGCGTGCTTCATGGCGGACAGTGGTAGATGTGGGACATGGCTTCTCCCTCCCTGCACCAGCTCCTTGAAGGCAAGCGGTTTGGCCTGGTCCTCTCCGCGGGCTACTTCGGCTTCTACGGGCACGCCGGCTTCCTCAAGGGGCTGACGAGTTCGGGGCTCAAGCCGCATGCGTACGCGGGGACGAGCGCGGGCGGCATGGTGGCGGCCTACGCGGCGGCGGGGATGCCGGTGCACGCCATCGAGGAGCTGGTGCTGCGCCAGACGCGGGCCAACTTCTGGGACCCGGACCCGATTGGCGCGGTGCTGAACGCGGACGCCAGCGGCCATGGGCTGACGGGGCTCCTCAAGGGTGAGCGCTTCCGGAGGCTGCTTGAGGACACGCTGGGCGCCAGGACGTTCGAGGACCTGCCGCACCCGCTGTTGCTCGTCGGCGCGAACCTCACGCTGGGCAGCCACGAGGTGTTCACCTCGGGAGAGCTGGCCCCGCGCGTCCACGCCACCTGTGCGTACCCGGGCCTGTTCCGCGCGGTGCCGCTGGAGGGCAACCTGTACTGGGACGGCGGCCTGGTGGACAAGGCGCCCGCGCTGTCGCTGCACGACAGCAGCGTGGGGAAGGACTTGGACGCCATCCTCGTGCACTTCCTGCCCAGCAAGACGCGCAAGGTGGTGGGTGGCCCCATGGCGTACGCGCAGGGGCTCGCGGCGGGCTCGGCGGCGCTGCGACGCGACCACTTCCGCCTCCAGCTCACCGTGCTGGAGGGGCGCAACATCCCCGTCTACGTCGTCGTCTCCAACCTGCCCCCGGTGACGCCCACCACCATGGAGCGCGGCTTCGACGCGTTGGACCAGGCGCGCCTGTCCGCCGCCGTCTCCCTGGCCCGGCCTCCCGTGCCGTTCGCCCAGGCGCAGTGGTGAGCGGACCCTCGCGGGAGGGCGCTCACCTTCCGCCGTAGCGCCGGTGGTCCACCATCAGGCAGCGGTCCTGCACCACCTGGATGCCCGCGCGCGCCAGCTTCTCCGCCGCCGCGTCGTTGCGGATGCCGGACTGGAACCACACCGCCTTCGGCTTCTTGGCGATGAGGTCGTCCACGTGCGCGTCGATGTCCTGCGGCCGCCGGAAGACATCCACCAGGTCCACCTCGCCCGGCACGTCCGCCACCCGGCGGAACACCGGCTTGCCGAGGATGTGCGTCACGTCCGGGTAGTAGACGGGCACGGGCACCACCTCCACGCCCGCGCTCGCCAGATAGTCCGGCACGTAGAAGGCGGGCTGACCCGAGTGCTGTTCCGTCTTCATCCCCAGCACCGCCACCCGCCGCGCGCTCTTCACCACGCGCTCCACGCCCGCTTCGTCCTTGATGAGGTTCTCTTCCCAGCTCATCGCGCCTCCTCTTGAAGCCCTTGTGCTCGCGACTCCATCGTCACCGTCCACGCCGCCCCGTCCACTGGCGCCTTCACCGTGAGCTCGCGACTCACCGGCACGAAGCGGCCATACGCCATCACCTGCTCACCCTGGCACGTCACGCCCGGCGTCAGCTCCGGCCGTCCCGCCTCTTCCCACGCATCCGTCAACTCGTCCGGCGCGTCCCTCGGCACCGCGTCCAGGCACCGCAGGCTCAGCACCACCGCGTCACCGTACTCCGTGTCCCGAGTCCCCTGCACCGTGCGCTCCAGCACATAGGCCACCTGCTTGTCGCCCGCCGGCAGCGTGTCCACCGCCCAGGTGCGTTGTCCCTCCGACAGATGGCGCTGGAACAGGCCGCCGAACTTCGCCTCCCACTCGCGCCGCGTGCGCCCCTCCAGCGCCTCCGGCGCGAAGAAGCGCGCCAGTGGCTTCGCGTCCACGCCCGAAGGCACCGACTGCCGCACGGCCTCCGCCGCGGCCTCGGGAGACACCAGCTTCACGAACGTGCCGTCCGCCGCCAGTTGGAGTCGCAGCGCGAAGCGCAGGAGCACATCGTCCACCCAGCCCTCCACCTCCACCCCGGCCCGCGACTGCTTCGCGTGCGTCACCGACTGAGTCAGCAACCAGCCGCCCTCGTTCGGCGTGAAGCGGGATTCGGTGGTCAGCTCCGCCTCCTCGCGCAGCACGGAGCCGCCCTGCTCGACGACGCGGGCGCCGCGCTGGGACTCGGTGAGGACCCGGTCGACGGGGGGCAGGAAGGACACGCGCACCCGGGGCTTCACCTCGGGCACGGGAACCCGCAGCGGGGACGGCTTCCGACAAGCGGACGTCAGGGACAACACGAGACAGCTCAACAGGAGACCTGGACGCATGCGCCCGCGAACGCTGGCAGAAACGGCCAGCGCCCGCGAGCGCTTCCTCACCGCGAGGGCCCGTGCCTCACGGGTGACGCGTGCTGCCGTCGGGCGCGTTCTCCACCAAATCCCGCCCGATGTTGCGCCTGTCCCGCCGCACACCGTCATCGTCGGGCAGCCCGCCGCGGGCGGAGCGCCTCGACGCCTCCGACAAGTCCCTCATCACGGCCTCGCGCGACGCGTACTCGGTACTCGGCAGGCACTTGAGGACGTTGATGATGCTCACGGGGGCCCCGCCATCCTCGGCGGACTCCACGAGCTCCTCCCGCGTCGACGGGTAGTCCACCGAGTCGATGTGAGGGGTGATGGAGAGCCCGGGGTCTTCCGCGGTTCCGAATGCCATCTGGCGCTGCCTTTCTGCCCGGCCCGCGAGGCCCGGGCGTGCGTCACTGGGTACGAGGAATCTGGTGACGGCGCTCGCTCCGGACCACCCGGCCATCCCCCTC
>NZ_JABUMQ010000308.1:0-13822 GCF_013336645.1 Myxococcus sp. CA039A
CGGCGGAGGCAGCAGCGGCGCCACACGCTGCCAGAAGGCGTCGGGAACGAGTTCGCGGACCATGCACTCAAGCTGGGGATGCCCTTCGTCGGTGGCCACCCCAGCCCTGACTTTTGTTAGGTCCTCTTAGGGGAGGCGGGATACATGGAGATGCGAGAAATAGATGTGCGGAAGGTGCTTGCCGACGTCCCCGAGTTGGTGAATTTGGAGGCATGGGGTCAAAGCGGCTGGATTGAAGGCGCCAAGGTCTCGGTGACGACCGACTGCCGATGGTCTGCCACGCATGATGGTCGGCTCGACTTCTCTTTGCTCGAGGAACTTCGAGCGGAGAGTCTTGCGCTGCGCACTCGGCGTGGGGCTTTGGTGCTGCATCAGCCTCAGGCGACTAGGAATACGAGTGGTCTGGGCGTTTCCGGTGTGGCTGTCTCCATGACATTATCTGTGGCGGAAAAAGAGGGTGTCGAACCCACGGTTTTTCGTGTTTACGTCAAAACAAGGGAGTTGGCGAAGCGGGTGTGCTTCCCATCTGGCATCGTAGATTCGCGCAGGGGATTTCGTGCGAGAGCACGGCTCTCACTGAGGATTTCTGGGATTTCGCTTGATGTTGTGGCGCTGGATGAGGGGAAGTGCCTTGTCCTGGAGACCCGCGATGTGGCCATGGGCGGGGATGAGTTTATTGCCCTCGTATTTCGTGTGCGCCAAGTGTTGTCTTATTTGATTGGAGAGTGGCTCTCTGGCGACAGCTGCGCCCTTCAGTTGGGGGCAGACGGAGAGCTGATTCGAGCGGACTGGTTCAAGGGGCAGGATAGAATTGGGAATATTTTTCACCCTATTCCATCAGACTGGCTTGGATGGGGGCAAGCGCGCCTCAAACTCGGCTTTGCTGACGACAGAGAACCCCTCGAGGAAGAGGTGTTGTCAAGGGTTGTGGAGCGGTTTCTTGTAGAACCGCCGCTTGAGACGCCCATTTCGTACTTGCTGTGGTTTTCTGGAGCGCCAATGGAAATGCGAGGTGCGCTCTTGTCGGTGGCCCTGGAGAGCTTGACCGATGTCCTCATGAGGAAGGGGCTTTGTGAATATCCAAAGCTCTTGCCTGTAGACGCTTGGGAAAAATTCTCCCGGGCGATGGAGGCACTGATTACGGAGTACGATGATGGGTGGTCGAAAGAGCAAAGAGATGTGATAGTTGCGAGGCTTCGGGGACTCAATAGTCCTACCAATGCGGCCAAGCTGACACTTCCGTTTCGTGCATTGGGTATTGAGTTGTCTAGGGAGGAACGATGGGCGATTGAGAGTCGAAACAAGCTGCTCCACCAGGGGAGGATTCTGAGGCCGGAGTATTTCCGAGAGAATCGTGAGGCGTGGAGGCAAGTGCATGAAGTGGAGATGCGGATTTACACGGCAGTGAATCAGCTTCTCTTGACTTACCTCGAGTTCGATGGGGCTCTGATCGATTGGGGAAGTAGTCCCATTGAGTCCTCTGACTTTGAGTATCGGCAGGTCACTCAGCGAGCTCGAAGAAATCATACGTGAGAGTAACCGACTCGATGACGTTCTCGTCTGACTCGTTGTCCCACTCACCGGCGATGAACTTCACGGGCCACGCGCGGGAGAGACTCCACCGGCGCAGCGTGGTGCCGTCCCTATCCTGCTGGACGACGTCCAGGTTGCGCTTGTAGCCGATGTCCGGCAGGCCCAGGCCGCTGGAGGTGTCCACGACAGAGAGGAACCAGTCGAAGAGCTCGTGGTCCTGCGTGGCGCCGCGCTCGAGGGTGACGTCGCTGAAGGTGAGGCGCCCCGGACTCTTGTTGGGGATGAGGCTGCCGCCCTCGAAGTACTGGACGTTGGCGACCTCGACGGACAGCTCGGAGCACTTTTGAAAGCCGGCGTGCCCGACGTCGTCAATCTCGACGAGGAACTTGAAACGCTTATGGAAGCTACGTGGCTGTCCAATGATGGCCATGGAGAGGCTCCTTACGCGCCCGCCGAAGCCAGCTCGGCTTCGAGAGCACGGGTGTCCTGGGAGATGCGCAGGACGACGTATTCAGCGGGCTTGTTGGTGGCGAGCCCCACGCGCACCACCAACTGCCCCGCGAAGACGACGGATGGAGGGTTGAGCGCGTTCGAAACGTCGACGAAGAAGGCCTTGGCAGGCTCCATGCTGCGGAAGGCCCCGTTGCGCATTTGCGTGAGGAGGAAGGCGGTGATGAAGCGCCGCACCTGGGCGCGCAGGCCCTCGGTGTTGTTGCGGTGCCGGGCAAACTGCAAGCCGGCCTGAAGACTCCTCTCGATGAAGGACACCCCGCGCCTCTCTGCGACGTAGGGGAAGTTGCCGCCAGCCTTCAGGGTGCGCGAGCCGTCGATGTAGCGCGGCAGGCCGGGCCCGGTGGTGAGCGGGTTGACGCGGTGGGGGTAGACGACGTCCCGCTTTTTCTCCTCCAACACCTCGGACGTCTCGAAGCCGAGGACGCCCAGCATGCGCCCTGCCTCAATGCCCGCGGGCGAGTCGTACACACCACCCGGGCGCGCGGCGTCGTTGCGCGCGAAGACGCCGGCGATGAGGCCGGAGGGCGGGACGACGAGCTGCTCGATGTTGCCGAAGACGCCGCGCGAGGGGTTGAGCACCTTGACGCGGGGCCAGTACAACGCGGCGTGCTCGGACAGGCCTTCCAGCGCGGCCTCCTCGGCGATGTAGGAGACGATGTCCGTGGCGGTGTAGCCCGCGGGCGAGTCGAGGATGGCGAAGACGAGGCCGTCGCGTGCCACCTCGCAGTAGCGCACCATGGCGTTGTGGACGGCAGGCGTGGCCCGCCCGGGCACCAGGAGGAGCGACAGCTCCTGCACGGAGTCCAGCGCGTAGAGGCCCGTTTTCACGACCTCCGAGCCGATGAAGTCGGAGTCCCTGAGTCCGACGAGTCCGTCGGCGCCACCCGAGAGGGCCACCGTCTGCACGTCCGGGACGGCGTCCGGCTCCACGAGGAAGACCTGGACGTAGCGCGAGCCGGTGCGCCCGTCGTTGAGGACGCGCCCGATGTAGCGCGCGTCGCCCTCGCTGGAGGAGAGGTTGGGGAAGGACTCGCGGTATGCGCCGTCCTCGAGGATGAGGATGTCGAAGGCGTCGGGCGTGCCGCTGGTGGAGGGGCGAACCTCCACCTCCAGGCGGTTGGCGTAGGCACCCGCGTCCTTGGCTTCCAGGCGCAGGACGTCCATGTCACCCGAGGCAGCGCCCTGGTGCAGCAGCGCGTCCAGGCCCAGGCCGAGGCCCGCGCCCCCTTGCACGCGCAGGGAGGCGGAGGGGCCGGTAATCGTGGTGCGTAGCTGCAGCGTCCCCAGGGAAGACGCCTCCACACGCACTCCCGCCACCGCAGCTTCGACGAGAGACTGCACCTCGTGCAGTTCGACGGCGCGCAGACTCTGGACGTTGCCCGTGCCCACCTGGGGCCCGAGCGGGAAGCCGAAGACTGCGTTGGCCACCTCGTCCCCCACCTCCAGGCGGCTGGCGGCCCCGAAGGTGTCGCTGGAGATTCGCAACGCCCCGGCCTCGACAGTGGCGCTTCCCCCGACGAGGACTGCGTTGAGGACGGCGGCGACCTCCTCCGGCGTGGCCTGGGACATGTCGGCGAAGTCGCCGTCGCTGAAGGAGACGAAGACGTCCCGCGCGCCGTCGACGCGCACTCGAAGCGCCTGGCCGGAGGTGAGGGCATAGGGGCCCGGACGGCTCGCCAGGACGGAGGCCGCAGTCCCAAGAAAGGCGACGTCCACCGCCGCGCTGCCGTTGACGGCCACTTCCATGCGCTGCCCGTCCGCCAGGGAGAAGGGAGGACGGAGGGTTCCCCATGCGACAGCGGGCGTGGGCCCGCCGCCTGTGGTGAGGGCGGCCGTGGCACGCGTGGCCGTGTGCGACTCGGGGTTGGTTGCGTCCTCGTAGTGGACGGTGCGCACCGCCCACAGGTGGCTGCCGCCATTTTCGAAGAAGCCCATGGCGGCGAGGGCGAGGTCGGAGTCGGGGGTGAAGCCGCCGAAGGTGGCCTGGTAATCCTCCATGGAGGTGCAGAGCACGGGCTTGCCGATGGGGCCACGCTCCGCCAGGCCTACGGCCCCCGCCACGGACGTGGGCGCGGAGGGGATGCCGCGGACGCGAGGCTCCTCCTCCACCACGACAACCTTGGACGACAGCAACTCGGGACTCACGGCGCACCTCGCTTCTTTCGAGACACACGCACAGCACTCTCCGGCGTGGAGTGGGATGGGGCTGTCATCGCGGGGGCCGACACAGGGGCTCGGGAGTCCTGAGCCACCTGGCGTTTCACCGCGACATCACCTCGGCGGATGGCCGCAGCCACGGACGCTACATGAAGGACGGCCTCCGGCAGGTCTGCCAGCGAGACGCCTGCCGCGAGGGTAAGAGAGGCGGGCAGGCGGCGGCCTCCACGGCCTGGTTGCAGGCTGCAGGCGCACTCGCCGCGTGCGACGCAGTACGACTCATGGGGCAGGAGGAATGTGACGAGCCTGCCCAGGGCGTTGGTGAGGGTGACACTCATGAGGTGCCTCCAGAGAGAGAGTCCGTTTCGAGGTGCGTCCCGGCGACGGCCTTGCCGATGTCGAGGGGCAGGCCCTCGTCCACGTCGAAGCCGCGCACGAGGAGTCCCCAGGTGAAAGCGCGCACGTCGTCGCGGCTGCCGAGCTGCGTGTGCACCTCGCCGTCCGCGTCCATCTCCCAGCGGACGGTGCCGCGCGAGGCGTCCTCCGCGTCTCGGGCCATGGAGAGCCAGTGGTTGCGGTTGAGGAAGGTGGCCACGGCGGCCATGAGGTTGAAGAGCTCGGCGGTGCGCTCGGAGGCCACCGTGAGGGTGAAGGCCAAATCCACCGTGTACGCGGGGCGCCTGCGCACCAACTCCGAGCCGGAGGGGCCCTGCACGACGTCCTCGTGCAATACGTTGGAGGCGTAGCGACGACTCTCGCGCAGCGTGGGGCCTGACAGCACCACCGAGGGCAGCGAAGCCATGGCGACGACGTTGAGGTTGCCTGCCACCGTGTCGTCGTAGTCGACGGAGACGCTGGCGCTGACGTTGGCCACCACTTGCCGTTTCAACTCCTGCAGCAAGGTGCGCACGAGGCGGGTGAGGTCCGCTTCCTTCGCAACGCGAGGACGCAGGTAGTGGTACCCGCCTGAGAGGACGGTGGCCCCTCCTGGAATGGGGCGTCCGTCCGCGGAGAGGTTGAGCAGCTCCACGTCGACGGTGCCCACCTCGTGGGCCGGAGTCCGCACGTCTGCGATATGGGTGCCCGCCTCTTCACGGACGGAGAGCACCTCTGCGCGCAGTTCGCCCAGGCGCACGGCCACCCGCGCGGCGAAGCCCACCCCAGCGAGGCGGAGGATGTCGCCGCCGCTGGTGGGCCCCGAGGAGGGCGTCACGGAGGTGAGGGCGGGGAGGGCCATTACCCGGGCCCTCGGAGGCCCAGCTCCTTCGCGATGCGCGCGAGAAAGCGGCGACTGGCACCCTGGCGAAACCGTGCGAAGGCCGGACGGAGGAAGGGCCGCGCTGGAGTCTGCGTCACAATGACGCCGCGCCCGCTTCCGCCGGTACGTGCCTGGCCGGCCTGGCGCAGCAGCGCGAAGAGGTAGCGCCGCATCTTCGGCGTCATGGGGATGACGACGGGGGGGCCGCCGTACTCCTGCAGTTGCGCCACGTCGACGAGGGACTCCCCGTCCGGACTCTTCGCAGTGCGCGACACGCCGATGAAGGCCTCGTCGCCCTCCACGACGACGCTGATTGAGTTGCGCAGCGCGCCGGAGACGAGGAGGGCCTTCGACCCGCTGAAGCCCGCGAGCTGGCGCGCCGCGAGCGTGAGTGGCGAGGGCGGGCGGAGTGGCTCGCCACCTGGCTCCTGCTGGGTGAGGCCCTGCACCACCTCCTTGCGCAGGGCGTGCGCCTCCTGGCGCAGGGCCGTCTGCAACGCACCCTCAAGGCGCGACGCGCCCGCCTCTAGCAGTTGGCGGGCCCGTGCCCAGTCTCCGGTGCGCGAGACGGCCATGGATGCCTACGCCTTTCCCTTGCGCAGATGCGGGACGTGCGAGGTGAGCCATTCGAGGGCCACGTGCGTGGCCTCACTCACCACCGCGCCATGACGGACGGACACCGACGTGAGGGCCAGCGTATGCGCGGCGACTTCCACGTCCTCCGGCCGGCAGCCGTAGTGCTTGAGGCCCTCGGCGATGGGCCGCACGGCGGGCAGGGTGCCGTGGCGCCAGTAGTGCAGCTCCAGGTTGCAGGTGTAGGCCTCGGCCTCGTAGCGGGCGCGCGCCGCGGGGCTGGTGAGGTAGGCCAACTCGTAGCTGGGGCCCTCCTCGTCGTGCTGGACGACGTGCTGGTGCTCGTGGACGCACACCACCACCTGGGCCCACAAGTCCCAGCCGGACTTCGGCATGCCCACCTCGAAAGGCAAATACAGGGTGCGGCCCACGGTGGTGGCATAGCGCTCGAGGAAGCGCTCCCTGTCGAGAATGCCCATGCGCTGCAGCGCCTCGGCTGCCAACTGCATTTCAAGGGAGTCCGACTTGCGCGCCGTCTTGGTGCGCAGGCGTGACTGCATGTGCTGGTAGAGGGCCCACACCTCGGCGGGTTGAATCTCGCCGCGCTGGAAGAGGGTGCCCACGCCGGGGAGGGCCTGGAGGTAGCCCTTCACAGGACACCGCCTTCCTCGACGCCCGCGTCGACGGTGCCGGCGTCCACGGTGGTGGGCAGGCACGTGTGGCCGGTGACGCCCTCCTCGTTGACGTAGGCGCAGGTGAAGGCGGCGTTGCTGTGCTCGCTGACCGCGTCGCAGTCGGCGAGCACCTGCCAGTTGCCGTCGCCGTTGCAGATTTCGGCGACGTTGCCGGCGCAGCGCGTGGACACCGGCGCGCACCCGTCCGGCGCGCGGCAGCGGGTGAGGAGGGCGGTGGCGAGAAGTGGGGCGAGTAGCAGTGCTTTCACGTGAGTCCTCGTGCTTGGGGCCTGTCGTTGAAGGTGACGAGAAGGAGGTTTCGGCGAGGCCTCCGGCGGTGGAGGCCGAAGCCCGTGGGGCGTGCCTCGGTGACGTACAGCCCGGGAGGCGTCCTCACGGCCTGCACGAGGGTGCCCGCGACGTCGTAGAGGGCTCCCAGCCTGTCGCTGGGGCGGATGAGGGCGTCGCCCGTGGCCGCATCGACGAGGCCGAGGCGCTCCAAGTCGCGGAAGTGAAAGACGAGCTCGAAGCTCGTCCGGGGGCTGTTGCCGGAAGGAGTCATGCGCAATGACTCAAAGGCATCCGGCTCCACCTGGCAGGGGACACGCACAGGCGGAAATTCGCGACGGAAGGCTTCGGCCAGGCCGTCGTCATCCGCGTCCACCAGCACCGGCTCGCGGAAGTCCGCGTCGTACCCGCTGGCATGGGGGCCCGGGCTGGGGCCCGCCATTCCGAAGGTGTCCAGGCGGTACAGCTCCGCCAAGAAGGGGTAGATGAGTCGGCCTCGCACTACGCGGCCCCGGGCAGTGAGGGCTTCACGTAGGGCGAGAGCAAGAGGTCCACTTCCGGCTCGCCGGTGAGAGGCCGCACCACGGGGCGGACAGTGTCGAGGCGGTAGCTCTGCTCGCGCGTCCTCTCCTCCACCACGCGCCAGCGCGTGCGCTCCTCCAGGGAGGCTTCGTCCGCCAGCGGCGAGAGGCTGCGCAGGACGAGGAGCATGCAGGCGCGGCGGATGGCGGGCGGCGTGCGCCCCTCCGGCGTCCCGTCCGCCTCGGTGTAGCCCCACCGTGCGCCCACGGTGATGTTGCCCTCGCCGCGCGGGAAGACACGGCCATGGCGGAAGGTGAGGCGTGGCCCGTCGAAGCCCGGGCCTACCGGGGCACCCACCACCACCAGGTGCTCCCGCGAAAAGGACACGTCCTCCCCGTGGAGCGCCAAGCGATAGAGGCGGATGGGCGGCACCGGCAGCCAAAGGGAGGGAGTGCCGCGCCCGTCGAAGTGCAACGTCGCCGAGCGCGGCTCGAAGTGCCACCCCGTCACCTTGTCGATGGTGCGGGTGGCCTCTTCCAGGAGGACGGCCAAGCGGGTGTCGCCCGCCATGGCCGGTGTGACGCCCTCGGCGCGCATGTCGGCCACCGTGGCGTACACGTCAGTCCTTCTCCCGCTTGGCGCGGCGCGTGTCCTTCTCCTCGCTGGCCTTCGGGAGGTCCTCCGTCGTCAGCGTGCCGGCGGGCCGCGCCGCACTCAGCTTCAGCTCGTCGCTGGCGCTGCGCTTCACGCGGGCCTCGTCGGCCTCGGTGACATCGAGGGACTTCGCCTCGGCCTCCGTGCACACGTCGAAGGCGAGCGGCGAGTAGGTGTCACCGGGCAACTGGTGCACGGTGCGCAGGTAGTCCGCCACCGGCTTCTCCACCCGGTACCAGCCGCGCTCCTCCTGGAACTTGATGCCGGCATACGTGTAGCGCCGCAGCACGTGGCCGCGGCGCGCGTCGTAGGCCTTGAGTCGGACGAGATAGGAGTTGTCCATGGTGAGCCTCACAACTGCACGTTGATGGCCTTGGCCGTGCCGGACTCCTCGGCGAATTTCGCGTCGAAGCGCAGCGTGGCCACCACCTTCAGCGTGCCCTCGGAGATGTCGCGCGCCGACTCGATGCGAATCTGCCGCCAGATGCCGACGTGGATGTTCTTGGGATTGGTCAGCAACACCGCCGTGCGGTCATTCGTCGCACCGAGGTTCTCCGGCCAGAGGGGGATGGGCCGCACCGGGACGCCCGAGTAGAGGACCGGCGCATCGCCCTCGAGGAACTTGTCGCCGACCGCCGTGGCCCGCTCCGCGAGCGAGTTCCGGTAGTCCAGGTCCGCGTCTACGCTGGTAAGAGGAACCCCATGCTGCTCTTGTCACGGAGGTGCTCCGAGGGCAGCGACTTGAGCAGGTCGCCGAGGACGTCCTTGCTGATGGGCGCGCCGGCCGCGTCGACGACGTTGCTGGTGACCTGCTTCAGCACGCCATCCATCGTGGCGAGGAAAGGGTCCGCCGAGGCCGTGTCCCCGTTGACGAGGATTTCCTCCATGTCCCTGGAGATGGCGTCCGCGAGCATCTCCATGAGCGTCTGTCGCAGCTCGCCGCGCTCGATGCTGTCTTCGAGCACTTCGTCGGAGAGGCGCACCTCGCCCTTGAAGAGCTTCGCGTCCAGCTCCACCTGGGAGAGGTCCGGCTTCACGCGCTGGGCGGCGGGGACGGCGGTGGCCTCCTGGCCCGGGCGGAGGATGCGGCTGCCGAACTTCAGCTTGGAGAACTGCTGCTTGGGGGCCGCCATCGGGACGACGGTGCACTGCTGCAGCAGGACGGACTGCTTGATGAGCAGGCGCAAGAACTTCTGCGCCTGGGCGGGCTGGAGGATGCCGCCGCCGGCCGTGAGGTCGGCGAGGGCCAGGTCCGCCTTGGCCAAGAGGGTGCTGTTGTCGATACGACTCATGGGGATTCCTTCGGCGTTGAGGCTTCCTGGTGGCGGGTGGGGACGTCAGACGTCGTGGAAGGAGAGGGCCTTGTCGACGCTCTCCCGGTTGAGGGGCTTGTTCATGTCGAGGGGCCAGCCGACGTCCTCGACGGCGGGCTTGGGCGGGCGCTCCGCGGGGGCGCTGCTGTTGGGCAGGCCGAATTGCTTCTCCACGCGCCCCAGTCGCTGGTGCTGCTCCTTCACGGAGCCCTCCAGCGCGCGGACGGCGTCGGTGAGCTTCGTCAGTCCTTCCATGACGCCGGAGGCGTCGGGGCTCGGCGCGGGCGGAGTCGGCTGAGGGGCCGGCGCGGGGTTGGCGGCCTTGGCGCGCGCCTCGACGTCCTCCTCGTCCTCGGAGTCGTCTTCGTCCTCTTCCAGGGCGTCGGCGAGCGCGCGCAGGTGCTGGGCCACCTCCACCACGCGCACGCCGTCGACGCCGTCCGTGGAGGTCAACGCCTCGACGAGTGCTGTCACCGCTTCGAGGGCCTGTTGGGCAGTGGCGAGGACTGCGTCCTCGGCCTTGGAGGTGTCCGAAGCGGTGCTACTGGCGCCCTCGGCCTGCGAGGTGTCCTGGGGAGCGTCGTGCATGGTGTCTCCGTCTCGCTTCACCAAGAGGAAGCGGTGCTTGTTGGCGGCCCTGTCCACGAGGGACACCTCCTCCACCACCATCTCGACGAGGCGGTGGACGGAGGCGGGGCCTTGGGTGGTGCTCGTCATGCGGCCTCCGGCTGGGAGTCAGCGGCAGGTGTGTCGGAAGGAGGCGTCTCGGTAGAGGGAGAGGCCTCGGGGAGCCGGCGCGCGGTGCCGCCAATGCTGAAGCCCGTCAGTTGCCCGTCCTTCACACGCCCCCAGAGCTCGTCGGAGAGGACGCGCACGGCGAAGAGCCACGTGCCCTTGCGCACCGGCACTTCGCCCAGGTTGAAGTCGACGGGCGCCAGGTAGCTCTCCAGCACTTTGACGTGCCCGTTGACGCGCATCTGGTGCATGAGCCCCAGGCCGCCGAACTCCTCCATGAAGCGGTGCGCGGCCTGACGAATCTCCGCGGCGGAGTAGATGTCGCCCTGCGAGTCCACCGTCTCCGGCTCCAGGACAACACCCAGGACGTACCGCTCGTCGTCGGGCTCGACGCCCTTGAGGAGGGACGTCGTGGTGGCGAAGGGGGCGGTGCCGGGAGGCTCCTCCGGCTGCCAGTCGTCCACGGCGAAGTCACTGCCGCCCTCCAGCGCCTTCGCGGCGGGCTGGTAGTTGGAGACTAGGAGCTGCGTCAGCACGGAGGAGCCGCCCACGCCGCGCATGGCCGCAATCGTGCGAGGCGTGCGAATCCTCTTCACGAGGAATCCGGAGCCCTTCAGCATCCCGGGCAACTTCCCCCGGATGCCATACGTCATGAGCCAGCGACCCTTGAGTGACTTGAGAACGCCGTAGAAGCGCTCCTCGTCGAAGTCACCCTCGCCGACGTCGACGTTGTAGCCAGGGTACGGAGGGTCGAGAAAGAGGACGGTGTCCTTCCCGTCGTACTTGCGGACCACCTTCTCGTAGTCGCCGCCGTAAACCTTCACGCGCTTGAGGCGCGGGACGAACTGCTCAATCCGCGCGAGCGTCTTCGCCTCGATGCCGGCACTGCTGGGACTGAAGCTGCGCCCGCGCAGCTTTCCGTAGCTGAAGTGCGTCAGGTAGAGGAAGCGGTGCAGGCGCGCCACGTCGCCCTGGGGCTTGGCGTCGAAGAGGCTCTTGAACGTCTTCTCGTCGCCCACCCACGGCAGCTTCTTGAGCTTGGCCAGGTTCGCCGGCGTCAGCTTCTGGAGGAGGCGATAGGCGTCCGCAATCTCCGTGTCCGCGTCGTTGATGGCCTCGACGTCCGAGGGCTCCTTGGCAAAGAGGACGGCGGCGCTGCCGGCGAAGGGCTCCACGTACGTCTTGTGCGCGGGCAACATGGCCACCAGGCGCTTCGCCAGGCGCTTTTTTCCCGCGGGGCTGCCCCAGATGGTCTTCTCCACCGGCTCACCCTGGAGGGACTCCAGGACGTGCCGGGCCCGGGCGAGGGCCTTGGCGAGCGCGTCACCCATCCTGGAGGCCCTCCGGGTCGAAGCCCCACGTCAGCTCCCCGGAGGTGGGGAGATTGAGGTCGCGGGGCCAGACGACGGGCGTCGCCTCGGCCTTGGCCGTGGAGGTCGACTCCTGCGGAGCCGCATCGCCCTTTGAGGGCGGAGGTGGAGTGGGTGTGGAGTCCTGGTGAGCCTGCATGACGTTTCGCCTCCAGGAGAGGCAAAGGCCTGCGGCTCGAATTCGGGGACATGGAATTCCGACGAGGACGACTGCCGGTAATTCGTAACGTGGGATTGGCTCACACCGGTGAGCGACTCGCCCTCCTCACGGCCGCACGGCAGGCAGAGCCCACCGAGTAGCAAGCCGGCCACGAGCGTCTGCCGACGAGCCTCCCTCATGTTGGATTCCTGGGAGGCGCGTGGCTCCGTGAGCCCACGGCGTTCCCCGAGACGGGGATGTGCGCTCGCTTAGGGGCTACGCGGGTACACCTGCCGTGGTTTCTCGGGGGAAAAGTCGAATTCGAGGCGGCCTACAATCTCATCCGCCTGACAGGGGCTTACGCTTGCCGCATTGTCGACGGTGGCCGTCAACTCGATCCACCCCTTGAGGTGGTCGGGCGTTTCGCTCTCCATCACGAACTTGCCTGCAACTCGCTGGGGCGGGAAGGGGAAGTTCCGGTCCGACTCGCAGCCCATCGTTGACCACGCTGAGATGATGAGCGGAGAGTGCCCCTCGTCTGGGGTGAACTCTCCCGGCCCCGACGATAGAAATCCATTCGGAGGGGCGCCAATTCCTGCGATGTCCAGGGACCAAGGCCCCACGGGGAGCGTCCCCGTTGTGTAGAAGAGAGACATGCAGGCGTGGACCACGTCTCCGCGGACATCGTCGTTGGGCTCGAAGTCTCCGCAAAAGTGGATCTGGTCCCAACCCCATCCCGGTGGAATACCGAAAGTGGTGAGTCCCACCTCATTGAGGGAAATCCACTCTTCGGCATAGCGCACGCGGATGGTGGGCCTCAGGCCGTCATCCTTCTCCCCGCAGCCGGTGAGCAGCAACGGGACGAGAGCGCAAAAGGCGAGTCGCTGGAGAGACGGTGTGAGACGAGACGGGTGATGGATGGCTGTAATCATGATGCCTGGATGCTCTTCCGTAGATTTGGGAGAAGGTATTCTGGGGCGCCCGGGGACCGCGCGACGGGCGGAGGAACAAGCCCCCACCCGATGGCTTATCGCGACAAGGGGTGCCTCGATGACACCGCCGAACTTCAGGGGAACGCGCTTCGGCGAAAGTCAGGAGAGGCAGGAGCACTCATGGTGATTGTGAAGTGCTCCCCTTTACTACCAATAGCTCCTACCAGCCATTGCGACTCGCTGCTCGGCGTGCCTCTTCCCTCCGTGCGTCATCGGCCTGCTGGCGACGTCGTTCATCCTCCCGCCGAGCGTCCTCGCGCTGCTGGCGACGCCTCTCCTCCTCACGCCGGTCGTCTTCACGCTGTTGGCGACGGCGCTCCTCTTGTCTCATTTCTTCGCGTCGCGAGTCCTCTCGCCGTGCGTCCTCTTTCTGCTCGAGGCGCGCCGCCTCCTGCTTCTTGGCGTCCTCCCCCCAATGGACGTCACGCCAGATGGCGGCCGCGCCTCGCAGCTTGGCTTGAGGAGGCGGTGGGAGGACGTCAGCACCTGCCTCGGACGGGGTTGGTGTGCGCGAGGAGGCTGCTCGGAGGGCGACGTTGTCGATGCAGACGCCGCCGACGCAGGTATTGCCGAGGAAGCACGGGACCTGCGGCCCGCAGGACTCTCCAACGTCGCGGTAGTGGGTGACGGGCTCCGCACACCGTCCCCTGGAGCAGGTGAGTCCGAGGCAGCACTCCGTGGTGCTCTCGCACAAGGCCATTGCTGAGCCACACGTGAGGGGGCCCGCGAGCGTGGGGTGGACACACGTTCCTTCGCGACACACGAGTCCGTCGCAGCAGGCACCGCCAGCACCGCATGGCGAGTCCATGGGGATGCATGAAGAGGACGGCGTGCAGACCCCGGTGGAAAAGGACGCGTCGGTATTGATGTCCTCACAGGTGAAGCCTGGGCAGCACGTGTAGGAGGTGGCACAGCGGCCACCGCCACGACTGCAGTGGAGAGTGGTGCCATATGCGGAGCGGCAGGTGCCCTGGGAGCAGACATTCGCCGATGAGCAGCAGTCCGCATTCGTATGACACGGCCCAGCGCTGTGGCTGCACTGGAGGGAGCTGGCGAAGGCGGGGGCAGAGACGCAAAGCAGGAAGAGAAGAAGGGCGGGGC